>NZ_MQAD01000010.1:138291-153389 GCF_001996285.1 Anoxybacillus kestanbolensis
AAGAATTAGCGAAGAAAAAAGCGGCAGCAGCAGCGAAGGCGAAAGCGGCAGCATTGGCGAAACAAAAAGCCGCAGAGACAGGGGACTTAAGCGAAGAAGAATTAGCGAAGAAAAAAGCAGCGGCAGTAGCGAAGGCAAAAGCGGCAGCGGCCGCAAAAGCGAAAAGTGTAGATGTTAGTGAACAGAAAGAGGAAGCACCGTCGCCAAATCAGCCATATCTCGACAAATACGTCAAAGTGATTGAAGAACATCTCGGAGCAGAGGTGCTAGAAAACGCTTACATCAACCGGTTGTCGAAAGACGTACCAACGCTTGTTGCTAAAAAAGATACATATTATAAAGTGGCTGAGTTTTTAAAATATAACGAGCAACTAAGTTTTGATTATTTATCCGAATTGCACGGAACGGATTTTCAAACACATATGGAAGTGTACGTCCACTTGTATTCTTATAAAAATCGCCAGTCCGTTGCGTTGAAAGTAAAAATAGATCGCGACAATCCGGTCATTGACTCGCTTGTTCCGCTTTGGCCAGGGGCAAATTGGCCGGAGTGCGAGGCGTACGACTTGCTTGGTATTCGTTTTGAAGGCCATCCAAACCTCATTCGCATTTTCTTAGGGGAAAATTGGGTCGGCTACCCGCTCCGGAAAGATTACGAACCGTACGATATGGAGGGTTAGAGCGTGCTGAGAACAGAGGAGATGCTTTTAAACGTTGGACCGCAACATCCGAGCACGCATGGCGTGTTTCGCCTCGTGCTGAAAATTGATGGGGAAATAATTAAAGAAGCGACTCCCGTCATCGGTTATCTTCATCGCGGGACAGAAAAAATTGCGGAAAATTTGCAGTATACACAAATCATTCCGTACACAGATCGCATGGACTATTTATCGGCGATGACGAACAATTACGTTATTTGTCACGCAGTAGAAACGATGATGGGTATTGAAGTGCCAGAGCGCGCAGAATATTTACGTGTTTTAGCGATGGAGCTTGGCCGCATTGCGAGCCATCTCGTTTGGTGGGGTACGTATTTGCTTGATATTGGTGCAGTCAGCCCGTTTTTATATGCGTTTCGTGAGCGAGAAATGATTATTAATTTATTAAACGAACTATCAGGCGCGCGCTTAACGTTTAACTATATGCGTGTCGGCGGCGTGAAATGGGATGCGCCAGATGGATGGATCGACAAAGTGAAGCAGTTCGTTCCATATATGCGCAAACAGCTAGAAGGTTATCATGAACTTGTGACAGGAAATGAAATTTTCCGCAACCGTGTCATCGGCGTTGGTAAATACACGAAAGAAGAAGCGTTAGCTTATTCGTTAAGCGGCGTCAATTTACGTTGTACAGGTGTGAAATGGGACTTACGAAAAGATGAACCGTATTCCATTTACGACCGCTTTGATTTTGATGTACCTGTACGAACAGAAGGAGATTGTTTCGCCCGTTATGAATGCCGTCTCGCCGAAATTGAGCAATCGCTTCGCATTATTGAACAAGCGTGTGAGCAGTTTCCAAGTGACGGTGAGATTATGGCGAAAGTGCCGAAAATTATTAAAGCGCCACCGGGCGAGGCGTATGTGCGCATCGAGTCGCCGCGTGGCGAAATTGGTTGTTATATTGCGAGCGACGGGAAAAAAGAGCCGTACCGCTTAAAATTCCGTCGACCGTCATTTTACAATTTGCAAATCCTTCCGAAACTATTAAAAGGGGAAAATATCGCAAATTTAATTGCGATACTTGGCGCGATTGATATCGTGCTTGGGGAGGTCGATGGATGATGATGGAACAACTTTTACAGTCGACGCCGAGCTGGACAAATGTTGCGATATTTTTCGCGATTGGCGTTGGGCTGTTGCTCGTTGTATTAGGGTTTGTTACGTACGGCATTTTAGCGGAACGAAAAGTAATGGGATTTATGCAAGGACGAATCGGTCCGAACCAAGTGGGAGGTCGCTGGGGGTTATTGCAGACGGTTGCGGACGTATTAAAACTACTATTGAAAGAAGATACAATTCCAAAAGCAGCCGATCGGCCATTGTTCATTTTAGCACCGGTCATTGCGTTTGCCCCTGCGTTTATGGTGCTGGCAGCGTTGCCGTTTACGGATGCGTTACAATTTGCCGATATTGGTGTCGGGCTGTTGTATTACATTGCCGTTTCGGGATTGACGACGATTGGGGTTGTCACGGGCGCATGGGCGTCAAACAATAAATATGCGCTACTTGGAGGCATGCGCGCAGCCGCGCAAATGATTTCATACGAAGTGCCTCTCGTCATGTCGGTCATCGGTGTCATTTTGTTGTCGGGAAGCTTAAACTTAAACGACATTGTCGACGCGCAAAAAGAAGTTTGGTTTATCGTTGTGCAGCCGATTGGATTTCTCGTCTTTTTGATCGCTGCTGTGGCGGAGTTAAACCGGACGCCGTTTGACTTGCCAGAAGCGGAATCAGAGCTTGTAGCAGGTTTCCACGTTGAGTATTCTGGCTTCCGTTGGGCGTTTTTCATGCTTGCAGAGTACGTGTACTTTTTTGCGATGGCGGCATTAACGACGGTACTCTTTTTAGGAGGATGGCATCCGCTTCCGTTTCTTGACTTCATTCCAGGTGCCGTTTGGTTTGCGTTAAAGTTTAGTCTTGTCGTCTTTTTATTTATTTGGTTTCGCATTACGTTTCCGCGTGTGCGGGCCGATCAATTGATGGAGTTTGGCTGGAAAGTGTTATTGCCTGTTGCACTCGTCAACATTTTTGTAACAGCGCTTGTGAAACAACTATTTTTTTAAATAAAAAGGTGGGTGGGCAGAAATGCTCGGTTTAATGAAAGGATTAGCGTATACGCTGAAAAACTTAACAAAAGAAAAAGTGACGTACGATTATCCGAATGAACCGCTTCCGCTTCCGGATCGCTTTCGCGGCATTCAAAAGTTTTATCCGGAAAAATGTATCGTTTGCAATCAGTGTGCAAACATTTGCCCGACCGACTGTATTCAACTGACGGGCAAAAAACATCCGGACCCGACGAAAAAAGGAAAAATTATTGATACGTATGACATTAATTTTGAAATTTGTATTTTATGCGACTTATGTACGGAAGTATGTCCGACCGAGGCGATTGTCATGACGAACAACTTTGAATTAGCAGAATATAGCCGCGATGAATTGTTTAAAGATTTAACGTGGTTAGATGAAAATGATACGAACGTGCGGAAGGTGAATAAGCCATGAGTGGACAATATATTGCGTTTTTCGTTCTTTCGCTCATTGCGCTCGGCGGCGGCATTTTTATGTTAAATTTAAACAAAGTCGTCCATATGGTCGTCGCGCTCGTCTTTACGTTCGTCAGCATCGCCGGCATTTACGTACTTTTATCAGCTGAATTTGTCGCAGCTGTTCAAGTGCTTATTTACTCTGGCGCCATTACAATCATTATGTTATTTGGCATTATGCTGACGCGCCACCAAGATGACGGACAATCGACAGGAAGCCCGCTTCGTAAAGCGCTCGCGTTGCTCGGTACGGTAGCATTCGGTGCGGTTATGTACATCGGCATTCGCACGCTTGATTTCGGTACGGAAGCGGTCGGACTTCATGAAAACAATACGGAACAAATCGGAATTGCGATGTATTCGAAATATGTCATTCCGTTTGAACTTGCCTCTGTTTTGTTGCTTGTCGCATTAATTGGCGCGGTCATTTTAGCGAAAAAAGATGATAAGGAGGCGGGAGAATGAGCGTACCGTTATCCGCCTATCTCGTATTTGCGCTTATGTTATTTTGCATCGGGTTGTACGGGGCGCTAACAAAACGCAATACGGTCATTGTGCTCATTTGTATTGAGCTCATGTTAAATGCTGTAAACGTCAACTTAGTCGCATTTAGCAAATACGGGATGAATCCAGGCATCACAGGTCAAGTGTTTTCGCTCTTTACGATTACTGTTGCTGCGGCAGAAGCAGCGGTCGGATTAGCCATTTTAATTGCGCTATACCGCAACCGTAAAACGATTCATATTGATGAAGTCGATACGATGAAACGATAAAGGATGGGAAACAAAGGGGTTAATATATAAACGCACCTGAAAAAGGGGATGATTGAACGATGATGGAAAACGCATGGCTCATACCGCTTTTTCCGTTCGTATCGTTTGTTGTGCTGCTTGTTGTGGGCAAGCAGCTAAAAGAACGAAGCGCGTATGTCGGAATGTTGTTGACGTTTCTTTCGCTCGTTTTGGCTCTCGGGACGTTGTACGAGCGATGGACGGCACCAACATACAAACAAGCATACACATGGCTAACAATTGGGGATGTGGATATAACGGTCGGATTTGAGGTGAATGCATTAAATGCATTAATGCTAGTTGTCGTATCGCTTGTTAGTTTTCTCGTACATACGTATGCGAAAGGGTATATGCATGGTGATGAGCGCTTTCCGGTGTTTTATGCATATTTAGGCTTATTTACTTTTGCGATGCTTGGGCTCGTCATATCGCCTAACTTATTGCAAACGTACATGTTTTGGGAGCTTGTCGGTCTCGGCTCGTTCTTATTGATCGGATTTTATTTTTACAAAGAAGAAGCAAAAGCTGCAGCGAAAAAAGCGTTTATTATGACGCGCATCGGGGATGTCGGCTTGCTGATCGGCATGATTTTATTGTTCCTTGAAGTAGGAAGCTTTGAATATGAAGCCATTTTTGCCGCGTTACAAAACGGAAATATATCGACTACAATCATCACGTTAAGCGCCATTCTTATTTTCGTTGGCGCCGTCGGAAAATCAGGTCAATTTCCGCTTCATACGTGGCTTCCGGATGCGATGGAAGGTCCAACGCCTGTATCCGCATTAATTCACGCGGCGACAATGGTTGCGGCTGGGGTATATTTAGTGGCGGCATTGTTCCCGCTTTATGAAGCGAGCGAGACGGCGATGATGACCGTCGCTTACGTCGGTGGATTTACCGCTATTTTTGCAGCGTCCATCGGCTTAGTACAAACAGACATTAAACGTGTGCTCGCGTATTCTACAGTCAGCCAGCTCGGCTACATGATGTTGGCGCTCGGTTCAGCTGGATATGTCGCAGGCATCTTTCATTTGATGACGCATGCATTTTTTAAAGCGCTCCTCTTTTTAGCGGCAGGTAGCGTCATTCATGCGGTGCATACGCAAAACATTGAACAAATGGGCGGATTATGGAAAAAGATGAAATGGACCGCTCCGCTCTTTTTAATCGGAACGTTAGCGATTAGCGGGTTTCCGTTGTTCTCAGGCTTTTTCAGCAAAGACGAAATTTTACTTGCCGCGTGGACGCACGGGCACGTCGGCTTATTTATCGTCGCTGTTATCGCTGCCTTTTTCACAGCGTTTTATATGTTCCGTTTATTTTTCCTTGTATTTGCAGGGGAAGCGCGAACGAACGTCCACGACGTTCACGAATCACCAATGGTTATGGTGCTTCCGATGATTGTGCTCGGCGTGCTTGCTGTCGTTTCTGGCTACGTCCAAACACCGTGGGGAGCGTTTTTAGGCGAATGGTTGACGGAAGGAACGAACTGGCATGCACATGCGGAAGGACCGAGCTGGATTATGATTGTTGCAACAATCGTTTCATTATGCGGCATTGCGCTCGCATGGCTCATATATGGCAAACAGGCAATCGCTCGCGACTGGCTATCGTCGCGTTTCCCGATGACGTACAACGTGCTTATGAATAAATATTACGTCGACGAGTTTTACGGACTGACTGTCATGCGCGCGACCGCATTCATTGGCTTGTTGTTTGAATACATCGATCGTTTCCTCGTCGAAGGAATAGCTCGGTCGCTTGCAGCAGCTACGCGCGGTATCGGACGAATCGGTTCGCGTCTACAAAACGGTCAAGTACAAATGTATGGCACAGTGACGATCGTTGCTTTAGCAATTCTCGTCGTCATTTTTGCGGTGACAGGGGGGTATTTATAATGCAGCCATACTTTTTATCGCTCTTAATTTTCTCCCCGCTTTTAGGTATACTCGTTCTTTCCTTGATTTCGAAAGAGCAAGAAAAAGCGATTAAATGGCTCGGTGTGTTGGCGACGTTGCCATCGTTATGTTTATCGTTGTTTGCTTTTTGGCAATATCAAAACGGGTATGATATAAGCCAGCTGACAGAAAAGCGTTCATGGATTCGATTTGGCGATTTTCCGTTTTTAAGGGAAACGGATTTTACGGTCGCGTACGAACTGCACGTCGATGGTTTTGCGCTCGTCATGATCGTGCTAACAACTATTTTAGCAACGCTCGCTGCGCTTGCTTCCATATCCATTCAAAAAGAATGGAAAGGCTATTTTCAACTGTTTTTATTGCTTGAAATCGGCATGCTTGGCGTTTTTGCGGCAAGCAACCTCGTTCTCTTTTTCATCTTTCTCGAATTGACGCTCATTCCGATGTTTTTCTTAATCGGAAAATGGGGCTATTTCGAAAAAGAAAAAGCAGCGTATAGTTATTTAATTTATAACGGGCTCGGTTCAGCTGTTTTGTTAATTGTGATCGCTATTTTGTTCGCCCGCACCGGCACAGCGAATATCGCGGAGTTGCGCCACATATTGACGGACCCGATTGCGCAAATGCAAACCATTTCGCCAATTTCCGACGATCTTCGTTACGGATTGTTTATCGCCTTGCTTGTTGCATTTGGGGTAAAATTGCCGATCGTGCCGCTCCATCGTTGGATGTTGCGCGTGCACGTACAAGCGCCACCGTCTGTCGTCATGCTGCACGCAGGGGTTTTGTTAAAAATTGGTGCTTTTGGTCTCGTTCGTATCGCCCTCGGATTATTTCCCGGGCAATTCCAGCAATTTTCGACATGGCTCATCGTTTTAGGAGTTGTAAATTTATTGTACGGTGCGTTTTTAGCGTTTAGACAAACCGATTTTAAAATGGTGCTCGCTTACTCAAGTGTATCGCATATGGGCATTGTATTGATCGGTCTTGGATCTCTTAATGAAGCGGGAATGCAAGGGGCGATTTTTCAAGCGGTGTCACACGGATTTATCGCGGCGTTCTTATTCTTCTTCGTCGGGGTCATGTACGAGCGGACGCGCACGACGACGCTCGCCCGTTTAGGTGGAATGGCAAAAACGATGCCGTATGCATCAGGATTTATTCTTGCTGGAGCGATGGCTTCGCTCGGCTTGCCGGGGACGTCAGGATTTATTAGCGAGTTTATGGCGTTTGTTGGTGCGTTTCGAGCCGAGCCTTTATTAGCGGCGATCGGTACGCTCGGCATTATTATGACAGCAGTGTACTTGTTGCGGGCGGTGCTTCGCATAACATTCGGGCAAACAACAGTCACAAACGTTCACGATTTACGTGGTATCGAATGGGTGCCAGCCATTAGTTTACTGTTGTTTATTGTTATTATTGGAGTATATCCGAACGTGTTGGCGATGCCGCTGCAGACGACGATTGAAACGATGATGAACGGGTTAGGGGGTTGATGAGATGGATTTCGAAACATTACTTAGTTATCAATGGGGCGTCATGATGCCGGAATTTATCATTCTCGGCGTGGCGGTTGCGCTCTCGCTCATCGACCTATTTATGCCCGAAGATCGCAACCGGCGCCTGCTAGGGCTGTTCGCTTTCGTTGGCGTCGCCGTTTCGTTCGTATCGTTGCTTGGGTTATGGACGACTGATGTTACATCCATTTTAGATGATACGTTTCGCCTTGATTCGTTTGCGAAATCGTTTAAAGCGTTATTGCTCATCGGTAGTGCGCTCGTGTTACTTCTTGCGATTCATTACGAACCGAATGAGCGCATCGCCTACCGCGGTGAATTTTACTACTTATTTTTAACAGCTCTCCTCGGCGCGATGATGATGGCGTCGAGCGGTGATCTTATAACGCTCTTTGTCGGTCTTGAACTGTTGTCCATTTCTTCTTATATTCTTGTTGCGATTCGGAAAAAACATACGTTAGCGAATGAAGCTGCGCTAAAATACGTCATTACAGGAAGTATCGCAACAGCCATTACGTTGTTCGGAATGAGCTACATATTTGGCTTTACCGGATCGACAAATATAAAAGAAATTGCCCAGCAACTCGCAAGCACGTACGATGAAAACCATCAATACATTTTATCGGTTGCCTTTTTGCTTACGTTTGTTGGATTATCGTTTAAATTAGCATCTGCTCCGTTTCATATGTGGGCGCCAGACGTATACCAAGGCGCAACGACGCCAGTTGTCTCCTTTTTAAGCGTTGTGTCGAAAACGGCAGGATTTATCATCGTCTTGCGCCTCATCGTCTCTGTATTTGCGCAAACGCCAGCCGGAAGTTCCGCTTCCATGTTGATGACGCTTGCGCCGTACATCGCTTTTTTAGCAGGAGCAACGATGATTATCGGCAATACGATTGCCCTTCGACAACGAAACGTGAAGCGTATGCTCGCATATTCAAGCGTGGCGCATGCCGGGTACGTATTAGTCGCTTTTGCAAGCTTATCGATGTTTATGTTTGAAGCGATTTGGTTTTACTTATTGGCGTATTTGTTTATGACGATCGGAGCATTTGCCATTTTACAAGTCGTTTCTCAACATCATGATGATGAAGATATAAGCATATTTGCCGGTTTGTACCGCCGCTCGCCGCTTATGGCGATTGCGATGACAATCTTTTTACTATCGCTTGCAGGTATCCCAGGAACAGCTGGATTTATCGGGAAAATGAATATTTTCCTCGGCGCATTCGTCGTGGAGCCGGCACATTACGTGCTTGCGTCGATTATGGTGATCACAACGGTCATCTCTTACGTATATTACTTTGGAATTTTCGTACAAATGTTTTTCCGACCTGTCGAACATACGCACCGATTAGAGTGGCCACCTGGGGTCATTGCGGTTGTCGTTATTTGTATCATCGGCACCGTTTTATTAGGGGTGTTTCCAAACATCGCTTACGATTTCCTTGCACCGTTTGAACATTTTAGCGATTTTCTTCAATAAGACGTATAATGGAAGGGGTTTACCCTTCCATTTTCTTTTGTGAAAGGAGGAATAAGCGTGGAAGTATTCGGACAAGAGGCGTTAATTAGTTTACTTTCTCATTTATTTTTTATTACGGTGACGTGGTGGACGTTACAAGCGGTTCGACTTGAAGTCATTTTCAAACCAAATCGTATCATTCAAGCGCGCGTCTTTTACATTTTAATTACGATTGCCATTGGATCATTAGTGAGCAACTTCTTTTTAGATTATTTACGCTGGTCGCGTCAGTTGCCATTTTTACTTTAAACGCGAGCGTTGTCGATTTTTTTCACGTATGTTCCCTTCCGATCTGGCAACAATAAAGCTAAGGAGAGGAAGGGGAAAAAAGATGAGAAAAAGATGGTTGGCACTCGTTATTTTTTGTTTGTTATTAAGTGGTTATCGGATGTATGATGGTGAACGTGTCGAAAGAGAAATAACGAAAATAAACGACATGCTCGGCGTATTTGACGCTCATCATATTTACCTCAAACGATGGAACGTCTACGCCAAAGAGCAAGTACTTACCAATGACCCTCACAACTGGATCCAACAATACGTGAGAACATGGTCCTCTTTTCGTTGGACGGTTGAACCGCACAAGATGATTGGCAAACGTGAAACCTCCGCTTACGTTGAAACGATTCAACTTATCACGGTCGCTCATCATCCAGCTGTCCTTGTTTTATACGAAGCAACCGGTTCAACGTGGAATAAACAACTCGAACGCACGCTCGTCCGACAAACGACAAAATTATTCGAAAAACCTACATTTTTCACTTGTATTACAGGGGAATTTGATGATAAGATGAAAGGTGTTTTGTTTGACAAGGCGGTTCGCTTGCTTGCTTCATTTCAAGCGCAACCGATCGAATCATTGCGTGAAGAGACATTTGTCTCCGTCTCAGCATATACTGAGCAGTGGAAGACATCACTTTCTGTCGGACAACAACAAATGAATCTTCAACTGGCGTTACGACAAAACGGATTGGGCGCGCGAACGACCGTTGTCATTGGCACCCCAATCATAACAGCTGAATATTAATATAGAGACTTTGGACGCGGAGGGGAATGCCTTGGAAAAAATCATCGTCCGCGGCGGGAAGCGGTTGAGCGGCACAGTGAAAGTGGAAGGTGCGAAAAACGCTGTGTTGCCTGTCATCGCCGCAACATTATTAGCGAGTGAAGGAAAGAGCGTCATTTACGATGTACCTGAACTCTCCGATGTATATACGATTAGTGAAGTGTTGCGTCATTTACAAGCGGACGTAACGGTTGGCAACAACAAAATTGTCGTTGATGCATCTGGAGAGCTAAGCATTGAAGCTCCTTTTGAATATGTACGAAAAATGCGCGCATCTGTATTAGTGATGGGACCGTTGCTTGCGCGTAAAGGCCGCGCGCGCGTGGCGCTACCGGGTGGCTGTGCGATCGGATCACGCCCGATTGATCAACATTTAAAAGGATTTGAAGCGATGGGTGCGACGGTGAAAATCGGGAACGGTTTCATCGATGCTGAAGTAAATGGAAAGTTACGCGGTGCGAAAATTTATTTAGACTTCCCGAGCGTTGGTGCGACGGAAAACATCATGATGGCGGCCGTGTTAGCTGAAGGCACAACGATCATCGAAAACTGTGCGAAAGAACCAGAAATCGTTGACTTGGCGAACTTTTTAAACGCCATGGGTGCGAAAGTGCGCGGGGCTGGAACAGGCACGATTCGCATTGATGGTGTTACTACATTATATGGTGCTGAGCATACAGTTATTCCTGATCGCATTGAAGCCGGAACGTTTATGATTGCCGCTGCCATTACAGGCGGAAACGTCCTTGTACAAGGTGCGGTGCCAGAACATTTAACGTCGTTAATCGCAAAGCTCGAGGAAATGGGTGTCACGATCGTTGAAGAAGATAGCGGTTTGCGCGTCATTGCGCCAGACAAATTAAAAGCGGTAGACGTCAAAACGATGCCGCATCCCGGCTTTCCAACAGATATGCAATCACAAATGATGGCGCTATTGATGAAAGCAGAAGGCACAAGCATGGTAACAGAAACGGTATTTGAAAACCGCTTTATGCATGTCGAAGAATTTCGTCGCATGAATGCTGACATGAAAATTGAAGGCCGTTCGGTCATTATTAACGGTCCATGCAACTTGCAAGGGGCGGAAGTAGCCGCAACGGACTTGCGTGCAGCTGCTGCGCTTATTTTAGCCGGGCTAGCAGCGGAAGGATATACGCGCGTAACGGAGCTGAAACATTTAGATCGCGGTTACGTTCGTTTTCATGAAAAGTTAGCCGCTCTAGGTGCTGACATCGAGCGTGTCCGCGAGGATGTCGATACGGCACAAACACAAATGACAGACGTTGGATGAACATAAAAGCGACCGTTTGCGGAGGCGAATGGTCGTTTTTTGCATATATGCTTGTCCCCTCGCATACAGTTTAGTAATGACAAAGGGGGGATCGGATTGCGACAATGGATCATCGCAACAATAACATTATTTACACTTATTTTACTTATTCCTGCGTTAGTCGTTTTAGCGTTTGGGGAAAAGCAAAGCACACCCCTTTCGGCCGAACCGAAGCACGTTCAAGCGCGCGATGAACCGATCGTGGAAGTGGCAGTGTACCGAAGTAAAGAAAAAAAGGTCGAACGGCTTCCGCTTGAACAATATGTCGTTGGCGTCGTAGCAGCAGAAATGCCAGCGGAATTTGAAATGGAAGCGTTAAAAGCTCAGGCGCTTACCGCAAGAACGTATATCGTGAAACAGCTTATGCATAACCAACCGATTCAACTACCCGAGGGAGCGAACGTGACGGACACGGTTATGCATCAAGTATATTATAACGACGAGCAATTAAAAGAAATGTGGGGAATTAGTTACGAATGGAAAATAAAAAAAATTAAAGAAGCGGTCGAGGCAACGAGAGGACAAATTTTAACGTACAACAACGAGCCGATTGAAGCGGCGTTTTTCTCGACAAGCAACGGCTATACGGAAAACTCAGAAGCGTATTGGCAAAACGCGTTTCCGTATTTAACGAGCGTCGAAAGCCCGTGGGATGAACAGTCGCCAAAGTTTTACGAACAAGTGACGTTATCGGTTCGCGAATTTGAACAACGGCTCGGGGTGAAACTGCCAAAAGACGGATCCGTTGGAAAAGTGCTTGCACGCACGCCGGGAAAACGCGTCGCTCTTGTTGATATTAACGGGAAACAGCTCACTGGTCGTGACGTGCGCGAAAAGTTGCAGTTAAGATCAACCGATTTTACGTGGGAGAGGAAAGGAAATAACATCGTCATTACGACGAAAGGATACGGTCACGGCGTCGGGATGAGTCAATACGGGGCGAACTTTTTAGCGAAACAAGGAAAAACGTATAAAGAGATTGTCAAATATTATTATCAAGGGGTACAAATTCACGATATATCGCTTGTCGCTTCAAAATTTTGAAGCGGCAAATTTTTTTATTTTTACGTGTATAAATGTGCTTCTTTCTGTTCACAATGGTTGCTGAGGTGATGAACATGAAAGAAGAAAACAAAAAAGTTTCAAAGTTGTTCCGTAAACGATGGGTTGTTCCTTCCGTTTATTTGTTAAGCGCAGCGCTTATTTTAACAGGTGTGCTTTGGTTCCAAAACAAAACAAACGATATTGTCCAGCCACCTGTCGATGAGCAAACAGAACAAGGAACGGCGGTGAATGAACCAGAATCTGTTCCGGTACAACAAGCGGTTGAACAAATCATTATGCCTGTCCTTGATCCAAACGCTGTTGAAATCGCAAAACCATTTTACGATTTTCATGCATCAGCCGAAGAACAAGAAGCTGCTCTCGTCTCTTATAATGATGAATATTATCCGAACAAAGGTGTCGACATCGCGATGAAAAACGGCGAAAGTTTTGATGTGACCGCATCGTTAAGCGGAACAGTCGTCAAAGTAGAAAAAGACCCGCTCTTTGGCTACGTCGTTCATATTCAACATGATCGCGGCGTTGTGACGGTATATCAATCATTAAAAGACGTACAAGTGAAAACAGGCGACACAGTAAAACAAGGACAAGTGATCGCAAAGGCAGGCACAAGCGAGTTTAATAAAGAAGCAGGCGTCCACGTCCATTTTGAAATTCGAAAAGACGGACAAGCGGTGAACCCTGTCGCTTACTTCGATCAACCGCTAAGCGCATTAGAAAACAAAGAACAACAAACAACGGAACAACAAGAAACAAATCAAAACGAAACAGAAAAACAACAAAGCGATCCGTCAAGCACCGTTCCAGATGCTTCGATCGGAATGGCAAGAACATGAACAGATGGGCAAAATGCTCATCTGTTCGCTTTTTTATGGAATATATTTTCTTCTTCCCTAATACACTATTACAAACTTGAACAACGAGGGTGTTTGAGGTGAGATGAACGATTAATAGATGACATTGACGATTTTGTTATAAACGAGTAAACGCCACTGCGCCAAACGCCTTACACGTCTCATTTCACACTTCTCACATCCAACTTAGGGAGGGCGAGCAGTGTGCACGATTACATCAAAGAGCGTACAATCAAGATTGGCAAGTACATCGTGGAGACGAGAAAAACCGTTCGCGTCATCGCGAAAGAGTTCGGTGTGTCCAAAAGCACCGTCCATAAAGACTTAACGGAACGGCTTCCAGAAATTAATCCCGAATTAGCGAATGAAGTGAAAGAAATTTTAGATTACCATAAATCCATTCGCCATTTGCGTGGAGGAGAAGCGACAAAGAAAAAGTATAAAAAAGAAACGGAGCAAGCGACGTAAATTTGTTGTTCCCCTTGTCAAAAATATTCTCTTTTTTTCGTCATCGTTGTGGTAGAATGTTTTATTAGGAGAAATGGCAAGGAGGAACGTACATGTTTTTAGCAAGAGATATCGGCATCGATCTCGGCACGGCGAACGTGTTGATTTATGTGAAAGGAAAAGGCATTGTATTAAACGAGCCTTCCGTCGTTGCGATTGACCAGCATACGAAACGAGTGTTGGCGGTCGGAGAAGAGGCGCGGCGCATGGTTGGGCGCACGCCTGGGCATATTGTTGCCATTCGTCCGTTAAAAGACGGGGTGATTGCAGATTTTGAAATTACGGAAGCGATGCTAAAACATTTTTTAAGCAAACTCAATTTAAAAGGATGGTTTGCTAAACCGCGCATTTTAATTTGCTGTCCAACAAACATTACGTCCGTCGAACGAAAAGCGATTAAAGAAGCGGCAGAAAAAAGCGGCGGAAAAAAAGTGTACTTAGAAGAAGAACCGAAAGTAGCAGCGATTGGCGCAGGGATGGATATTTTTCAACCTTCTGGGAACATGGTCATCGATATTGGCGGAGGTACGACGGACGTTGCCGTATTATCGATGGGTGATATCGTCACATCCGCATCCATTAAAGTAGCGGGCGATAAATTTGACCAAGAAATTTTAAGTTATATTAAACGAGAATATAAACTATTAATCGGTGAGCGAACAGCGGAAGAAATTAAAATCAATATCGCGACTGTTTTCCCGAATGCGCGCGATGAAGCGATGGACATTCGCGGTCGCGATTTAGTAACAGGCTTACCAAGAACGATTACGATTCGCTCCGGTGAAATTGAAAAGGCGCTACGCGAAACGGTATATACGATCGTCCAAACAGCAAAAAGCGTCCTTGAGCGCACACCGCCAGAACTATCAGCCGACATTATTGACCGCGGTGTTTTCTTAACAGGAGGTGGGGCATTGCTTCACGGCATCGACCAACTGCTTGCGCAAGAATTAAAAGTGCCTGTCTTTATTGCCGAAAATCCGATGGATTGCGTAGCGATCGGCACAGGATTAATGCTTGATAACATCGACAAAGCTCCATATCGTCAACCTGTATAGGTACCATTGGGAAATGGTACCTATTCGCTTTTTCCCCACTTTTCTTTTATAATGAAAGTAGTGTAAAAACGGTTAGGGGGCTTTTGACTGTTCATGATAAATGTATAAATATTTATAAAAATTTTATAAAAATCTGATGATCATTTTATGTGAAAAAAGTCAAAAAGGGGCTGGGAGAAGATGATTCGCACGTACAAA
>NZ_MQAD01000011.1:0-31482 GCF_001996285.1 Anoxybacillus kestanbolensis
ATTTTTTTCAGCCGACTGCTGTACTGCATGTAGCACGCTTGGCATCCGAACGATTCGCTCCATTTGCGACGCAAGCGGAGTCTCGCTTGTTTGTGTCTCTAGCGGCATGTTTGATTGGACGGCCTGTTGAGCGTGCAACAGATCAAATGTGCGAACGATTTGTTGTATAGGAACTAACTGTTTGTGGACAGGTAGCCACGATTGTTGTTGCTGGAGCGGCCATTCAACCATTTTTTGCGCATTGTTCAACAACATAAGTTGGTTATTAACGACGTTTTGCAACATCGCCTGAATGGTGGCGGTTTGCTCACTATGTGCCCCAAATACGTGACGAAGTGTTGCGCGCACATATTCAATGATCGGCTCCGGAATCGCCCATTGCTTTTGCTCCAGTTGGAATAATGCAACGACAAGCATGAGCTCGTCTTTTTCATTGCGATCATCCGTTGGCGCAAACATCGCTTCAAGCGGTTGCTCAGATGAAAATCGTTCCGTGATATCATTTTTCATGTCTTCTGGCAAAAGGGAAAGGAACGCTTGAACGACATCGTTACATAACGTTTGTTTATCTGCATACCCGTCATGAACAGGAAGTTGCACAAACCATTGTTGCAGCTGCTCCCAATCGACAGTTCGTACCTTTTCGGATGACTGAACGGATTGCTGTAACGGTTTCGTCTCTTGGCGCAACGATTCAATAATATAAGCAAATGCGTTGTCATCGCTCGTTTTCATTTGTCCATGTTGTCCGCTAGATGACGTCATGAAGGAAATCGGTGCGATATTCATCTGCTCACCTCCTTTCAATTGTCCGCTTTTTTCGCAAGCAAGCTCGTATATTTCGCGGCGTTTGCGGCATCCATTTTTTCTAAAATGGCCGCCACTTTGTCTGTTTTTAACTTTGATAATAAATGAACCGCTTCTTGATCTGACATTTGCGGAATAATTTCCGCTGCTTTTTTTGGTGACATCGTTTCATACATTTTCACAACGTCTACACGCGTAGCATCTGTCTGCTCTGTTGACGGTGTTGTCGGCTGTTGTGCTTGTTCTTTTTCCGTCTGCAAACGTGCGATTTCTTGCTTAAGCGCATCAATTTCTGCATCTTTTTCTTTTATAGTATCTTTCGTTTTTGTAAGCTCCTTTTCTTTCTCAACAATGGCTGCTTTTAGTTCAACGATTTGCTCTTCTAGTTTCTTTTTTTCGTTCGCGTCTGTTCCTTCAATCCATTGAGAAACAAATGGCAACTGCCCCGCATATTTTTTCCCTTGTTCAAATACGTTAATACCAGAGAACGTTAGAATAAGTAAAACAACGGAGATGGTGAATAAAAGCGGGATGAAGACGACAAAAAGAAACCATTGAAGCTTGCTCGCTTTTTTCGTCTCTTCTTCTTTTTTTTCAAATTGTTCCATCAACGCTCACCTTGTTTCTCGATAACAATATTGTTGAATTGAAATATCATCCATTTGCTTTTGTTCTGCAATTCGCATTTGTTGCGCGATCATTTCATCATGTTTTTCTTTTATTTTTTCGTATTTTTTCACCTCTACATTCAATTCAACTAACTTTAGTTGTTTCAACTCCATTTGTTGACGCGCTTGCATAACAAGATGCTGGTAATGGTCGATGACGCGCTGCAAATTGTTCATAAATTGTTGAAACGAACGGATATGTTGAACAGCCAACCCTGATTGTAATTGTTGTTTATGTTGTTCCTCGTAGTCTTCTTTTTGTTTTAAAAAGTGGTACAGTTTTTCTGCCACTTCTTCAAAGCGACGGCGCGCCTCTTCATATTCGTGTAGCGCTTTTTGTTTTTCATACTCTTTTAAATTTAAAATTTTCGTTAATTGAAATGATGTCATCGCCTATTCACCCTTGTTCGATAAGTTGAAACAACTGTTGAACACTTTCGTTTATTGTATAACATTCATGAACATCCTGTTTTAAAAACGAAATAATTTTCGGATAATAACGGATCGCTTCGTCGATTTCTCGCGACGATCCTCGTTTATAGGCACCGATTTGAATTAAATCTTCAGACTGCACATACGTCGCCAACAACTCACGCAACTTTTCTGCCACTTTTCGATGCTCTGGCGTCACAATGTAGTTCATGACGCGGCTTACACTTTTTAATACGTTAATTGCTGGATATTGACCCTTATTGGCTAGTTGGCGTTCTAATACGAAATGACCATCTAAAATGCCGCGAACGGTATCAGCAATCGGCTCGTTCATATCATCGCCATCAACGAGCACCGTATAAAAAGCGGTAATCGTCCCATGTTCATTCGTTCCTGTCCGTTCAAGTAGTTTTGGTAAAATCGCAAAAACGGACGGCGTATATCCTTTCGTTGTCGGCGGTTCTCCGATCGCCAGTCCCATTTCACGTTGCGCCATCGCCACACGCGTGACAGAGTCCATCATCAGCATAACGTTAAGTCCTTGATCGCGAAAATATTCCGCAATCGCTGTCGCTGCATATGCTCCCTTCATACGCATTAAGGCTGGTTGATCTGACGTAGCGACAACGACAATGGAGCGTTTTAATCCTTCAGGACCAAGATCGCGTTCAATAAATTCTCGCACTTCGCGTCCACGTTCACCGATGAGTGCGATAACGTTTAAATCCGCATTTGTATTGCGAGCAATCATCCCCATTAGCGTACTTTTTCCAACACCTGAACCAGCAAAAATACCGACACGTTGCCCTTTTCCGACCGTTAATAAACTATCGATCATTTTCACCCCGACTTCAATTGGCTCTGAAATCGGAGGACGCGTCATTGGATTGGGCGGTTGGCGATCGATTGGAACAGCCGTCAATCCTTTTGGAAGCGGTTGACCGTCAAGCGGGGCTCCTAATGCGTCAATAACACGTCCGACAAGCGCTGAACCGACTTTTATTTCAAGCGGAGCCCCCGTTGCCTCTACAATGCAACCTGGGGCGATGTCTTGAACGGTTGCATACGGCATTAAAAGCACATATTCATCACGAAAGCCGACGACTTCCGCTTGAATTTTTTTCTTTTTTTTGTGGCCGATATGAATGTAGCACACATCACCAATTGAACTTTCCGGGCCTTTTGCTTCAATCATTAAACCGATAACGCGTGTGACTTTGCCAAATCGTTTATATGGGTCGAGCAACTCAATTTCATTGATGAGTGCTTGCCAGTTCATTCATTTTCCCCCTCGATTCGCTCGAGCAATTGAAGTTTTAACTGCTCCAGTTGTGTGTCGACACTCGCATCAATGCGACCGAACGGCGACTCGACAACGCAACTTGTCT
This sequence comes from Anoxybacillus kestanbolensis, assembly GCF_001996285.1. Classification (NCBI taxonomy): domain Bacteria; kingdom Bacillati; phylum Bacillota; class Bacilli; order Caryophanales; family Anoxybacillaceae; genus Anoxybacillus; species Anoxybacillus kestanbolensis. The sequence goes on from NZ_MQAD01000011.1 coordinate 3,296, forward strand.
CCGCCAATGTTTCATCCGGGTAAATAAACAAATGAACATCTTGGCTAAATAGCGCTTTTAGCTCCTCTTTTTGACGAACGACAACGTCATAATAAGCCGGATGAACGTATATTTTCACTTCTTCATGTTCACGAACTTCTTGAATGACTTGTTTCACAAGGCCAAGAAAATGTTCTTTGTTTTCAGCAAGACGCTCACCGATAATTCGTTCCGCTACTTTGCATGCAACAAGTAAAATCGTTTCATCGGCCGACTGCAACATGTGATAAAACTGTTCATTGGCGGATTGTGCAATCTTCTTCGCTTCACGAATTGCCTCCATGTACTGTTGAAATCCTTCTTCGCGCCCTTGTTCCAAACCGATCGCATATCCTTCTTGACGCGCTTCGTTTATCCATTCGCTTCGTTCTTCTTCCCATCGCTTTCGCTCTTCCGCAATTTGTTGTTGGACAGATGCGTAATACATGTCCGCTTCTTGACGAATGTGTGCGGCTTGTTGCTCCGCTTGCTCGATTAACATTTGTGCATGTTGCATCATCGTTTCGGCAGGTTGTTCATGTTCTTCTTGTTGCACGTCAGACCATACTTTTCTCACTTGAATGACCGCCCGTTGCTCGGTACTTGTACGGGCAAACGGGGCTTTAATGACTTTAGACAATAATATCATCTCCTCCGCCACGAGCGACGACAATTTCACCCGCTTCTTCAAGACGGCGAATGACTGCAACAATACGAGATTGTGCTTCTTCTACGTCGCGAAGGCGAACAGGACCCATAAACTCCATTTCTTCTTTGAACGTTTCCGCCATACGAGAAGACATGTTGCGGAATATAACTCCCTTCACCTCATCGCTAGACACTTTCAACGCAAGCAACAAGTCGGCGTTGTCCACTTCGCGAATAACGCGTTGAATAGCGCGATTATCAAGCGTAACAATATCTTCAAATACAAACATGCGCTTTTTAATTTCTTCCGCTAACTCCGGATCTTGAATTTCAAGGGCATCTAAAATCGTGCGTTCAGTAGCCCGGTCGACACCGTTCAACACTTCAACAACCGCCTCAATACCGCCTGTTTGCGTGTAATCTTGCACAACTGTCGTTGACAGCTTCCGCTCAAGCACTTGTTCTACCTCATTAATTATTTCTGGCGATGTGCGATCCATCAACGCAATGCGGCGTGCGACATCCGCTTGCACTTCTTGTGGAAGCGCCGATAAAATTTGACCCGCTTGCGTTGGTTCTAAATACGACAATACAAGCGCAATCGTTTGTGGATGTTCGTTTTGTAAAAAGTTTAAAATTTGAGCCGGATCGGCTTTCCGTGCAAAATCAAACGGGCGCACTTGAAGCGCAGACGTTAAACGATTAATGATGTTCATCGCTTGCTCTGGACCGAGCGCTTTTTCAAGCACTTGTTTCGCATAAGCAATTCCGCCTTGTGAAATGTAATCTTGAGCTAAGGCGATTTGATGAAACTCTTCTAAAATCGTTTCTTTTTTCTCGGCATCAACTTGACGAACGTTAGAAATTTCAAGCGTTAGCTTTTCAATTTCTTCTTCAGATAAATGTTTATATACGGATGCTGACACGTCGGGACCTAACGAAATGAGGAGGATGGCCGCTTTTTGTTTTCCTGTTAGTTCACCTTTTTGATCACGCTTTGCCATGTAATCCCCTCCCTTATTCTTCTGCAAGCCATGTTCTTAACAGTTTTGCAAATTCTTCTGGTTTTTCTTTTGCAAGCTTTTCAAGCTGCTTGCGGCGCAACGTTGCTTCTGTTTCGACTTCTTCGTTTACATCTGGAATTTGTACTGCCACTTTTTCTTCTTGTAATGGCAGTTCGTCCATTTCTTCTTTTTTCCGTTTGCGCAACCATAAAAAGACGAGCAATGCAATGATGAAAGCGAGCAGTCCGCCACCAGCAAGGTAAGCCCACGTTGGGATAGCTGTAGCTTGCTCATTAAACTGCACCTTTCCGTTAAACGGTTGTACAGAAACGACGACGCGATTTTGTAAATCCGCATCCGTCCATTGTCCTGCAACGTCTTTATCGACTGACGTCCGCACAATCGTCCCTAAAATTTTTGTAATGTCGTCAACCGTTTGGGCCGAAAGTGAGTTCGGATCGCTTGGTGTCGGCGGTTCTACCATTACTTGAATACCTAAATCTTTTACTTTATAAGGACTTGCAACAATTTCCTTTTTTATTCTATTAACCTCGTTGTTAATTGTTTCCTCGATTCGCTCATAATCACCGTTTGTCTCGCCATTTGCTCCTTCATACCCTGGCACCTCGTTTTCCCCTACGCCCGCTGTGCCACCCGGCTGCGCCCCTTTTCCTGAAAACGTCTCAGTAATACGTTGCACACTAACAGCGATGCCTTCTACATTTTCTTTATCTACTGGCTCAACAAGTTCTTCTTGACGATTTTCTTGTGTAAAATCAACGTCGGCTGTGACAGAAACGACGACTTTATCTTGTCCCATCATCGTTCCTAACATTTGTTGCACGCGGCGTTGAATGTCGCGTTCAATTTGTTGTTTCACTTCATATTGTTCAGCAAACGTTTTGCCAGACGAAAAATTTCCATCATTTTTTAAATCAAAGTACTCAAAATATTGGTTCATAATGACGATATTATCAGTAGGAAGGTTCGGCACGCTTTTGGAAACAAGGTGGTATAATGATTTAATTTGCTGCTCATTAAATTTATATCCCGCTTTTGTTTTCAAAACGATCGATGCAGATGCCTCTTCCTGTTGGTCGCCAACAAAGATCGTCGGCTGGGGTAGATTAATCATCACCTTTGCGTCTTCTACCCCGTCGATACTTTTTATTAAATTGGCAAGTTCGGTTTGCATCGCCTCAATTTTTAATACGTTAAATTCGTTATCTGTCATGCCGAAACCAGAGTTTTTTCCGAAAAACGAATAATCGATGCTTCCGCTATCGGGAATGCCTTCGGCGGCTAGTTCGACTTTTAACGTATTGACAAGCTGTTCCGGCACTAAAATCGTCGTGCCGTTATCCGTAATTTGCGACTTAATCCCCCGCTGGTCAAGCGTCGCTTTAATTTGCCCCGCTTCTTGCGGCGATAAATTGCTGTAGAGAGGAACAAAATTCGTTCGCGTCGCCAAAAAAGCGGTAAGCGCAACGGCAACAACCAACAATCCTACAAGACCTAAAGCCATCATTTTTTGTTGTTTTGTTCTCTCGCTCCAAAACAATTTTAATCGTTCTATCGCTTGTTTTAATTGCTCGTTCATATGCTTCCTCCGCTATCTCATGAGGTCAATTATACTTGCATTCTCATCACTTCTTGATACGCTTCAACGACTTTATTGCGCACTTCAATCGCTAGTTGAAGCGACACGCTTGCCTTTTGCGAAGCGATCATAACATTATGTAAATCAACGTTTTCCCCTCTTGCTAACTTCATCGTCAGTTGATCTGATTGAATTTGCTGCTTGTTCACTTCTTGAATCGCCTCTTTTAAAAATTGCGAAAACGCACGTTGCGCCTCGGCTGGCTTTATTGTTTGCTGCTGCACAGCTGGTGATAAAGCTGCACGTTGAATGCGATCAATCATCGTTTATCCCCCCTACTTTCCGATTTCTAACGCCTTCATTAACATTCCTTTCGTCGCGTTCAATACGGTCACGTTCGCTTCATATGAGCGAGTCGCGCTCATTAAATCGACCATTTCTTTTAACGGATCAACATTTGGAAGTTGTACATATCCGTTTTCATCTGCATCAGGATGAGATGGGTCATACACAAGTTTGAACGGCGTTTCGTCTTCAATAATTTTCGTCACTTTCACTCCACCTGCCGACCGCTCGTTCATGGCCTGACTTAAAAAAGAAGAAAACGATTCGTTTGGTTGCATGACAACCATTTTGCGACGATATGGCTGCCATTTCCCATCGACCATTTTCGCCCGCGTCGTATCGACGTTCGCCATGTTGGCTGAAATGACGTCCATGCGTAACCGCTGAGCTGTTAACGCAGAGGCGGATACATTGAAACTTTGAAACATATATTATTTTCCTCCCTTAATGACCGTTTTCAAAGAGTTAAACTTTCCGTTCAACCGCTCGACTAACGCGTTGTAATAAATTTGGTTTTGCGCTAAATTCGACATTTCTCTATCCAAATCGACATTGTTCTTATTATGATTGTAAACGAGATCATTTTTCATTGTCACGAGAAATTTGCTTGTTCCGCCTTTAAATTCAAAATGGCGCGGATCCGTACGATACGCTTGCAAAGCCTGATGAAATTCATTTCGAAACTGAACGTCTTTCGCTTGAAAATTCGGTGTATCGACATTCGCAATGTTGTTTGCGATCACTTTTTGCTTCAATGATGAGTAATTTAATCCTTGTTCTAATATTTGAAACGTATGTGAAAACAATTTCACGACATATTCCTCCTTGTAAAGACACCGTTCGACACCTTTATTGTAAAAAATTATTTCCAATATGTACATAGGGAACATTGGACTATTTTTCACATACTTTAACAAACAAAAGAGGCATCTTTGCGAGAAAGATGCCTGCTTGTTTTTAATGATGTTTTAATTTCTCAAGTTCTGTTAAAAACTTATCGTTTAATACTTTAATGTACGTTCCTTTCATCCCGAGCGAACGAGATTCAATAACTCCGGCACTTTCTAGTTTGCGAAGCGCATTAACAATGACTGAACGTGTAATGCCGACGCGGTCAGCAATTTTGCTTGCCACAAGCAAGCCTTCTGTCCCATCTAATTCTTCAAAAATATGTTCGATCGCTTCTAATTCACTATAGGAAAGTGAGCTAATTGCCATTTGAACAACCGCTTTGCTGCGCGCTTCCTCTTCAATTTCTTCCGCTTTTTCACGCAAAATTTCCATTCCGACAACCGTTGCACCGTATTCAGCTAAAATTAAGTCATCATCGTGAAATTCTTTATCTAAACGGGATAAAATAAGCGTTCCAAGGCGCTCGCCCCCACCAATAATCGGGACGATCGTCGTTAGACCGTTTTTAAATAAATCTTTATTTTCTACTGGAAACGCCGTATACTCACTATCAATATCAAGGTTTGGCGATGTTTCTGTAATGTTAAATAAATTTTTTGTATATTCTTCTGGGAATTGACGGTCAGCCAACATTTTTTTCATTCGCTCGTTTTCAATCGTTTGTTTAATCGCAAATCCGAGCAATTTGCCCCGACGGCTAACAACGAAAACGTTTGCTTCGATTACTTCGCAAAGCGTCTCTGCCATTTCTTTAAAGTTTACTGGTTTTCCAGCCGCATTTTGCAGCATCGCATTAATTTTTCTCGTTTTTTCAAGTAAATTCATCTCGCATCCTCCTTATAAAATAAACTGACTTAAATCTTTGTTTCGCACAATATTTCCAAGTTTTTTCTCCACATACTGCGGGGTGATAACAATTTTTTCAAGATGCACATCTGGTGCTTCGTACAATAAATCTTCTAACAACTTTTCCATAATCGTATGAAGGCGGCGTGCGCCAATGTTATCTGTTTGTTGATTCACTTCAAACGCCACTTCCGCAATTTTACGAATAGCATCGTCAGAAAATTCAAGTTGTATACCTTCTGTCGCAAGTAAAGCGACATATTGTTTTAACAGCGCATTGTTTGGTTCTACTAATATTTTTACGAAATCATCTACCATCAGCTTCGTCAGCTCGACGCGAATCGGAAAACGCCCTTGCAGCTCCGGAATTAAATCGGATGGTTTCGCCATGTGGAATGCACCGGCCGCAATAAACAAAATATAGTCCGTTTTCACTGGCCCGTATTTCGTCATAACGGTTGACCCTTCCACAATCGGCAAAATGTCGCGCTGCACCCCTTCACGCGAAACGTCAGCCGATGAGCCAGTCTGTCCTTTTCGCGCAATTTTATCGATTTCATCAATAAAAATAATACCTGACTGTTCAGCTAACCGAATCGCTTCTTGCGTCACTTCGTCCATGTCGATCAGCTTTTGCGCTTCTTCGTTCACGAGTACATGGCGCGCTTCTTTCACTTTTAATTTTCGTTTTTTTCGTTTTTTCGGCATAAAGCTACTTAACATATCTTGCATATTGACGCCCATTTGCTCCATGCCAGCGCCTTGAAATAAGTCAAACATAAGCGGTTGTTGTTCTTCTACTTCAATCGTCACAAACTCATCTTCTAACTCTCCGTTTGCGAGCTTCCAAGCGATTTGTCGCCGTTTTTCAACAATGTGTTGCTCATCGCTTCCTGTCTCCGGCTGCTCTTGTGCGCCGCCAAACAAAAGTTCGAACGGATTTTTCATCGGCTGCTTCGCTTTTCCAGGCACGAGCAATTCAACAAGACGCTTATTCGCCAACTCTTGCGCGCGATCTTTTACTTCGTTCATTTTTCTCTCTTTGACAATGCGTACGGACGTTTCGACGAGATCGCGTACCATCGATTCGACATCTCGACCGACATACCCGACTTCAGTAAATTTCGTCGCCTCTACTTTTACGAACGGAGCGCCAACAAGTTTCGCTAACCGTCGTGCAATTTCTGTTTTTCCTACGCCCGTCGGCCCAATCATTAAAATATTTTTCGGCACGACTTCATCGCGCAACTTCTCGTCTAATAAGCTGCGACGATAACGATTTCTTAACGCGATCGCCACCGCCTTTTTCGCTTCATGCTGACCGACGATAAACTGATCAAGCTTTTCAACAATTTGTTTTGGCGTTAACATGCCGCTCCCCCCTCTACAGCTCTTCGACAATAATGCAATCGTTTGTGTACACGCAAATATCGCTCGCCACTTTTAATGCTGCTTGTGCAATTTGCTTCGCTGTTAAATGTTCACCTGCATACGCTTTTAACGCTCTACCAGCTGCTAACGCATAATTTCCACCTGAACCGATCGCTAATATGCCATCGTCTGGCTCGATCACTTCGCCCGTTCCGGAAATGAGGAGTAAATGGGTGTCGTCCATGACGATTAACATCGCCTCTAACCGACGCAACACTTTATCGCTCCGCCATTCTTTCGCTAGCTCAACTGCAGCGCGCTGTAAATTTCCGTTGTATTCTTCTAACTTCCCTTCAAACATTTCAAACAACGTGAACGCATCGGCTACCGCTCCCGCAAAGCCAGCTAACACTTTGCCATGAAAAAGTTTACGAATTTTCCGGGCGGTATGTTTCATCACGACAGCATTGCCGAACGTTACTTGACCATCACCTGCCATCGCCCCTTTTCCTTGGTGGCGAATCGCAAAAATCGTCGTCGCATGAAATTGGCTCATAAACATCCTCCTTATTTTCGTTATGCGCGCGGGTGGGAATGTAAATAAATGTGGCGCAAATGATCTTTCGTTACATGTGTATACACTTGCGTCGATGAAAGATGCGCATGCCCTAACAATTCTTGTACAGAACGTAAATCAGCGCCTTCGTTTAACAAATGGGTCGCAAACGTATGGCGAAACGTATGGGGGCTTACTTTCAAAGAAAGTGCCGCTCGTTCGACGATGTCGTTTAAAATGTGACGCACTCCTCTTGGCGTCAATGCACCGCCACGCGCATTTAAAAAAAGTACATCCGTCGGTGTCTTCGCTTTGCTCGCTAGCTGCTGACGCCCGTCTTGTATATATCGTTCAAGCGCTTCTTTCGCATACGTACCAAACGGAACATAGCGCTGTTTGTTTCCTTTGCCGGAAATTAAGATGGTACATACGGAAAAATCAATATGTGATAAGCGAATGTTACAACATTCACTTACCCGTACACCCGTTGCGTACAACAGCTCGATGATGGCTTGGTTTCGTTGACCGATCGCTGTATTCAAATCATTGACAACAAACAGCTGTTCTAATTCGTCTTGGTACAAAAAGTGTGGAATTTTCTGCTCTTTTTTCGGCAGCGATGCAAGGGCAAACGGATTTTCAAAAACGATTTTTTCACGCACTAAAAATTTATAAAAACTGCGCAAACTCGACATTTTTCGGGCAATCGAACGGCTAGATTGCTTCCGCTTATGAAGCTCCGTTAAAAACAGGCGAACGTCGCTGTAAGAGACATCTTGCAATTGTTTAATTTGTTCGCGCTCCATAAATTCGAAAAATTCGCCAATATCATGCTTATAACACGCAATTGTATATTCTGAATAATTTTTTTCTATTTGTAAATATTCAATGAACAAATGTAACGTAAAATTCACATTTTCCATTCGATCACCTCACAAGAGCTACTAAATAGTAGCATAATTTAGCAGCTCTTGCAATGAATTTCACAACTTTTTTAAAAAATTCTGAATTGTTTCTAACGCCCGTTCTGCATACCGTTCATTTTTTTTCTTTTTATCTTTAATCGGCTCATCAAGCGGGGCAAATAAGCCGAAATTGGCATTCATCGGCTGAAAATGTTTTGGGTTCGCTGACGTAATGTAATGCGCCATGCTGCCGATTGCTGTTTCCTGTGGAAATACGATCAGTTCTTTCCCGAGCACGTAATGTGCGGCGTTGATCCCCGCCACAAGTCCTGATGCTGCTGACTCAACATATCCTTCAACACCGGTCATTTGTCCTGCGAAAAATAAGTCTTCTCTCTCTTTATATTGATACGTCGGCTTTAGCAACTTTGGAGAGTTCAAAAACGTATTGCGATGCATGACACCGTATCGTACAATTTCTGCTTGTTCAAGCCCCGGAATGAGACGAATGACTTCTTTTTGCGCCCCCCATTTTAAATGCGTTTGGAAACCGACAATGTTGTATAACGTCCCTGCCGCATCGTCTTGACGAAGTTGTACAACAGCATAAGGACGTTTCCCTGTACGTGGGTCTTCTAAACCGACGGGCTTCATCGGACCAAACAGCAACGTCTTTTTCCCGCGTCGTGCCATAACTTCAATTGGCATGCATCCTTCAAAATAAATTTCTTTTTCAAATTCTTTTAAAGGAACTGTTTCAGCAGAAATGAGCGCATCATAAAATCGCTCGAACTGCTCTTCTGTCATCGGGCAGTTAATGTACGCCGCTTCCCCTTTATCATAGCGAGATTTCACATACACTTTCTCCATGTTAATGCTTTCTTTTTCAATAATCGGTGCTGCCGCATCGTAAAAGTATAAATATTGTTCCCCTGTTAACGCTTGAAGCTGTTCTGAAAGCGACTGCGATGTTAGCGGGCCGGTTGCTATAATCGTCGGACCGGTTGGAATCGACGTCACTTCCTCACGCACAACAGTCACATTCGGATGATTCGTAACCATTTCTGTTACTTTCGCCGCAAATTCGTGACGATCGACAGCTAAAGCCCCACCGGCTGGGACAGAACAAGAGTCCGCTGCTTTCATAATGACAGAGTCTAATCGGCGCATTTCTTCTTTTAACACGCCAACTGCATTCGTTAATGTATTCGCACGCAACGAGTTACTGCACACAAGCTCAGCAAATTTGTCGGTATGATGCGCAGGAGTTTGTTTCACCGGACGCATTTCATACAATTTGACACGAATGCCACGTTTGGCAAGTTGCCATGCCGCTTCGCTTCCTGCTAATCCTGCTCCAATTACTGTTACTTCCATTCATATTCCCTCCTCGATAAAATGGGTGAGGGTATGCGCCTCACCTTACTGTTGTTCGTTATATTCGCATTGCGTGCATTGAATGTGCACGCTCTTTTTCCCTTTTTTCTCAACAAGCATGCCACCGCATTTCGGACACGGACGACTGATCGGTTTATCCCATGAAACAAAATCGCACGTCGGAAAACGATCACAGCCGTAAAACATTCGTTTCTTTTTGCTTTTTCGTTCCACAATGTTCCCTTCATGGCAACGCGGACATTTCACTCCGATGTCTTTGACGATCGCTTTTGTATTGCGACATTGCGGGAAGTTTGAGCAGGCGATAAACTTTCCGAAGCGCCCCATTTTGTACACCATCGGGCTTCCACATACTTCGCAATCGACATCTGCTGATTCATCAGCTATTTCAACTTTTTCCATTTCAACTTCCGCAATTTTTAACCGTTTTTCAAACTCGCGATAAAATTCATCGATGATGCGCACCCATTCGACTTTTCCTTCTTCAATATCGTCTAAGCTTTTTTCCATTTTTGCTGTAAATTCGACGTCTAAAATTTCTGGGAAAAATTGCATCATTAAATCAAGTACAATTTCCCCAAGTTCGGTCGGGACAAATCGCTTATTTTCAAGCGTTACGTAATTCCGTTTTTGAATCGTATCAAGCGTTGGTGCATATGTCGATGGGCGACCGATGCCGAGCTCTTCTAGCGTTTTCACAAGGCGGGCTTCCGTATAGCGCGGTGGAGGCTGCGTGAAATGTTGTTTTCCTTCGATATCTTTACTAAATACGCGCTCTCCTTCAACAAAGTCTGGCAATAGTCGTTGTTGCTCATCTTTCGGATCGTCCGTTCCTTCCACATACACTTTCATAAAACCTGGAAACTTGACTGTAGAACCAGTCGCACGAAAGACGACCGAGCCGTTTGATAGCTCGATTGCTACCGTATCGAGCACAGCTGGCGCCATTTGGCTTGCGATAAAGCGCTCCCAAATGAGTTTGTATAGCTGATATTGATCGCGTGTGACATGCGGCTTAATCGCGCTAGGATGACGCCAGACGGACGTTGGCCGAATCGCTTCGTGTGCGTCTTGCGCATTCGCTTTTTGTTTTTCTTTTCTTTTTTCTGTCGCTACATATGATGTTCCGAACGTCTGTTCAATATACTGCATCGCCTCTTGTTGAGCGCTTTCTGATACGCGCGTGGAGTCTGTACGCATATATGTAATTAAACCGACCGTTCCCTCGCTTCCAAGGTCAATCCCCTCATATAGTTGCTGAGCAACCATCATCGTCTTTCTCGTACGGAAATTTAATTTTCGCGCCGCCTCTTGTTGCAATGACGATGTAATAAACGGGGCAACAGGATTGCGTTTTCGCTCTTTTTTCGTTACCGCTGTAACGAAAAATTCATTGCCTTGAATATGATTTAATACATGTTGTACGTCTTGCTCCGTCTTTAAATCAAATGGTTCGCTGCCCAAACGATAAAATTGCGCTTCAAATGTGTCGTTTCCCTTCATGAACGTGCCTTGAATCGTCCAATATTCTTCAGGTTGAAACGATTGAATTTCTTTTTCGCGATCAATAATTAGGCGAAGGGCAACAGACTGCACGCGTCCTGCGCTTAACCCTTTTTTTACTTTTTTCCAAAGCAACGGGCTAATGTTGTAGCCGACAAGACGATCGAGTACACGACGCGCTTGTTGTGCATGAACTAAATGCATATTAATGGTGCGCGGCTGTTCAAATGACTGTTTAATCGCATCTTTCGTAATTTCGTTAAATACGACGCGACATGGTGAATCCGTATTTAAGTCAAGTACATGTGCTAAATGCCAAGCAATCGCTTCCCCTTCGCGATCCGGGTCAGCTGCAAGAAATACTTTTTTTGCTTTTTTCGCCGCTGTTTTCAATTCTTTAATAACCGAACCTTTTCCGCGAATCGTAATATACTTCGGTTCATAATCATTTTGTATGTCAACGCCCATTTGACTTTTTGGCAAATCGCGCACGTGGCCCATTGATGCTTTTACTTTATACTTTTTTCCTAAATATCTTTCAATCGTTTTCGCCTTGGCTGGCGACTCTACAATGACTAAGTAGTCTGACATTATTTTGCCCTCCCTCAAGAGGTAATTCGTAAAGTAAAATCCTCATTATTATTAATGATGATTCGTTCATTTGTCAAACATCATTTTTCGATTTTCTCTTTCATTCATGTAAAAAGATGTCGAAATTCCTCCTCAATATCTTCACTTGACAATATTAATTTTGCTCCTTGTTGAATCAATCGATTAGTCCCGAGCGCCTCTTTTGTTGTAATGTCACCGGGAATCGCAAACACTTCTCTTCCTTGCTGGAGCGCAAAATGAGCGGTGATGAGCGAGCCGCTTCGCTCTTTTGCTTGTACAACAAGCGTACCGAGCGACAAACCGCTAATGATGCGATTGCGCATCGGAAAATGCCACGTCTGTGGGCGAACGAATGGTGGATATTCTGAAATAATTAATTGCGTTGTCACTAATTGTCGAAATAATGATTCATTTTCAGGTGGGTATATGTAATGCAATCCGCCCGCAATGACCGCAATTGTTTCACCATGATGCCGTAAACATAAACGATGTGCTTCAGCATCAATACCTTTTGCTAGTCCGCTCACAACGATCCAGCCGTTTTGAATGAGGGGCGGAAGGACGATATGCATCGCTGCGATTCCTTGACGAGTGGGCGTCCGTGTCCCTACGACGCTAATTATTTTTTTTCGCTTAAGCAACGCTACGTTTCCTTTCGCATATAGTACCCACGGTGGATCATATATATGTTTCAGCCACTCCGGATAACCATCATCTTTTATTGTTACAATATGAATGTTTTGTTCCTCATATGTTTTTATCATACGTTTCAATTTGTGACAATGCAAATCATGGAAAAAAGCAGTGAAATGTTTTTGGGGGATCGGAAGTAGTCGTTGAAGTTGTTGTGACGAAAGATGAAAAATGGAGGCTAGCGATGGGTCTGCATGAAGCAAGCGTGCGATACTTTTCCACCCGATGCCACGACAATGATGCAAATGGATGAGCCGTTCGCGAGTTGTATCGTACATGATATCCCTCCTATTTATAAAAATCGTCCTAAGGTTTGTGCCTTAGGACGATTCGCGATTATTAATGTGTTTTACACTTTTCGTATAAGCCGCGTTCTTTTAATACAGAGATGAGCGTTTCGCCAATCACTGCTGGCGTTTCTGCGACTTTAATGCCGCATGCTGTCATCGTTTTAATTTTTTCTTCCGCCGTTCCTTTTCCGCCAGAAATGATCGCACCAGCATGTCCCATGCGCTTTCCTGGAGGTGCTGTTTGTCCGCCGATAAAGCCGACAACCGGTTTTGTCATGTTTGCTTTTACCCATTCGGCCGCTTCTTCTTCTGCCGTTCCACCAATTTCTCCGATCATAATGACCGCATATGTGTCTTCATCTTCGTTAAACGCCTTTAATACGTCGATGAAGTTTGTTCCATTGACTGGGTCACCGCCAATCCCAACCGCTGTCGATTGCCCGATGCCTGCTTGTGTTAATTGATGAACAGCTTCATACGTTAACGTACCAGAGCGCGAAACGATGCCGACATGCCCTTTTTTATGAATATAGCCTGGCATAATACCAATTTTACATTCTTCCGGTGTAATGATACCAGGGCAGTTTGGTCCGATTAAGCGCGTTTTCTTTCCTTCCATATAGCGCTTCACTTTTACCATGTCTAGTACCGGAATGCCTTCTGTAATACAAACAACTAAGTCGATTTCTGCATCAACTGCTTCCATAATTGCATCGGCAGCAAATGCTGGCGGAACGTAAATGACAGAGGCGTTCGCACCTGTTTTTTCAACCGCTTCAGAAACCGTATCAAACACAGGTACCCCTTCAACTTCCGTGCCACCTTTTCCTGGTGTTACCCCACCAACAATGTTTGTGCCGTACTCAATCATTTGTTTCGTATGGAACAACCCTTGTGAACCTGTAATTCCTTGTACAATGACTTTCGTATCTTTATTAACAAAAACGCTCACGTTTCTCCCATCCCTTCTATTAGCTTACTAGCGAAACGATTTTTTGCGCGCCGTCTGCCATCGATTCAGCGGCTGTAATATTTAATCCGGACTCTTCTAAAATCTTTTTCCCTAATTCAACGTTCGTTCCTTCTAAACGAACGACAAGCGGAAGATTTAAACCAACTTGTTTCGTTGCCTCAACAATTCCGTTAGCGATGACGTCACATTTCATAATGCCCCCGAAAATGTTAACGAAAATACCTTTAACATTCGGGTCGGATAAAATGATTTTAAACGCTTCTGTTACTTTTTCTGTCGTCGCACCGCCACCAACATCTAAAAAGTTTGCCGGCTCGCCACCGTAATATTTAATGATGTCCATCGTCGCCATCGCTAAGCCTGCACCGTTAACCATGCAACCAATGTTTCCGTCAAGCGAAATGTAGTTTAAATCGTATTTTGACGCTTCAATTTCTTTTGGATCTTCTTCGTCTAAATCGCGATATTCTAAAATGTCTTTATGGCGATATAACGCGTTTGAATCAAAGTTAAGCTTCGCATCAAGCGCCATTACTTTTCCATCACCCGTTACGACAAGCGGGTTAATTTCAGCGATTGAGCAATCTTTTTCAACGAACACTTGATATAAGCCTAACATAAATTTGACTGCTTGATTGACAAGCTCTTTCGGAATATTGATGTTAAATGCCATGCGGCGCGCTTGGAACGCTTGTAGGCCGACAGCTGGGTCGATATACTCTTTAAAAATTTTCTCCGGCGTTTTCGCTGCGACTTCTTCAATTTCTGTTCCGCCTTCTTCTGATCCCATTAATACTACGCGGGACGTCGCACGATCAACAACAAGCCCGATGTAATATTCCTTTTTAATGTCGCATCCTTCTTCGATTAAAAGACGCTTTACTTCTTTTCCTTCTGGACCTGTTTGATGTGTGACAAGCACTTTCCCTAACAGCTCACTCGCATATGTACGAACTTCTTCTAAACTTTTTGCGACTTTTACTCCCCCTGCTTTTCCGCGACCGCCGGCATGAATTTGCGCTTTCACGACACAAACGCTACTGCCGAGCTCTTTCGCCGCCTCAACCGCTTCTTCAACCGTGAACGCCACGCGGCCGTTCGGCACGCTTACTCCGTAGCTTCTGAGGATCTCTTTTCCTTGATACTCATGAATATTCATACCCCATCCTCCTATGTATAAAAATAAAAGTACTAGCGCTTTCATTGTATAATGATACTTTGTCAGTTGTCTACCATTTAGACAGAAAATTCTTTAACAAAAGAAAAAGAAGCGATCGTTGTCATCGCCCCTCCACCTTTTTTTCGACTTGATAAATAAATGCAAATACTTCAGCAACAACTTTGTACAGTTCTTCTGGAATCGTTTCGTTTAATTGTAATTGACCGAGCATCGTCGCGAGCGTTTCATCTTCATAAATGGGGACGTCGTATTGTTTCGCGCGTTCAATGATGCGATCAGCCACAGCTCCTTCTCCTTTTGCTACAACGACAGGGGCGATATGTTGTTCGTCGTACGATAAAGCAACGGCGCGCTTTCGTTTCATATGCGATAATCGACTCCTTTATAAGAAAATGGTTCAACAAGTAAACGGTCACTTCGCTTGTTCATCGGCGTTTTAACGGAAATAGAAGAAAGCGTGTAGCCATGTTCAGCAAGCTTCTCCTTTAGTGACGGCTCAAGGGCGGACGCATACAGTTCCACACGAGGCGTGTCATTGATGATCGAAATATGAACGATACGTTGTTGAATATGAACGTCTACAATCGTTTCTTTTAACGTCGCAAGCGTCAAATAAAATAAAATGCGACAATAGTCTGTATCCATTTTTCCGTTTTCTCGTTGTTTTCCGCGCCATTGAATCGTCACATCTGTTGCATGCGTCCCGATGAATAACGGAAATTGAGTAAATATATGTTGGAGCGAATCGTTGTTTGTTGATAACAACTGATATGCTTTCACTCGATCAAGTAATGAGATAATCTCCGTTTTTAACTCACCTGGAGCTTCTTCTGCTGCTGTTTGCAATAAAACGAGCCACTCATCTTGTTGTTTCATCGTCTCTTCAAGCAGTTGTTGAATATGTTCAGGCGAAAAAGAAGAAAGCGTCGGCATATGGCGCAAATAAGAAGAAAGTTTTGCTAACGTTCCTTTCGGGTGAAAGCGATCGATCATCATCGCCAGCGTGAGTTGTTGTTCATATAGCGGTCGATCATCTTGCAAAGCAACGAACGCACGAAATATATCATCACGAAGCGGCAAATCGTGCATGAACAGCCATTTGATTGCTTGGGCTTCTTTTTTACCACCTGTTTGCAACCATTGTCGAATGAGGGACATGTCATGTTTTTTAAATGTAAAAGATTCATCCATCATCCAACGAACGAGCGCCTTCGTTTGTTCATTCATCGGTAAACGAAAATAACGGCTGACGCTTTCTTCATCTGTCAGCTTTGCTGTATGTTGCAATATTTTCAGCTCAAGTGGGGATGTTTTTTGCACGTGAAACGTATATGTTTCACCTTCTTTAACAGGTGACTGCAGTTCGGCCGTCAGCGTATGACTGCCGATCCGAACGAGCGCTGTCCGATCTTCGGTTATTTTTTCGATTTTTCCATAAATGATGTCACCAACGTGAAACGTCGGTGCTTTCGGTAAACGTATCGTTTGTGCATCATCAAATAACGTACGCAACCATTGAACGTTCATCTCATTCTCCTCGCTTTAATCGTTCGCGAATCGGCGCAAACGAACGACGATGTTCTTCAATGACTCCATATCGCTCAATCGCTTGCAAATGCTCTTTCGTGCCGTATCCCATATGCTTTTCAAATCCGTATTGTGGATATTTCTCACCTAACTGTTTCATCATGCGATCGCGCGTCACTTTCGCGATAATGGAACTTGCTGCAATGGAGACGCTATGCGCATCCCCTTTAATGATCGATGTTTGTGGAATAGATAGTGGAATGTGCATCGCATCAATGAGCAAATGCTCGGGAGCGATCGCAAGCGCATGGACAGCTTGCATCATCGCTTTTTTCGTCGCTTCGTAAATGTTTAGCTCATCAATTTCGCGTGCGCTAACGATGCCAATACCGATCGCAAGCGCCGTTTGTTGAATGATAGAAAACAACTGCTCTCGCTTCATTTCCGATAGTTTTTTTGAATCGTCTACATGAGGGAGATACACATCTTTTGGTAAAATCACTGCTGCGGCAACAACCGGACCAGCTAGCGGCCCTCGTCCTACTTCATCTACCCCCGCGATGTAGCGGATTCCTTTGTCGTATAGCGCCTGTTCATATCGCAACATATGCAAAAAACGTTCGCGTTTCCGTTTTTCTTCTTCTTTTTGCTTATACCATTGTTGAACGAGGCGTTGGACGCCTTTTCGCTCATCGTGTAATAGTTTTTGAAACCATTCATCTGTTTCATCGTGAATCGTTTGTAGTCTTTTTTTTATTTCTTGTATATTCACCGTCATCACTCCTTATCCCTTATATCGACAAATAAACAAAAAAATAAAGGCTCGCTTATGCGAACCTTACAGGCGATCAAAACTGAGCCGGCCTAATTTTTCTGTACGAATATCGCGCAACACAAGCTCAGCAACTTTATCGTAGTCGACGACACCACCAGCGGCTAAACAGCCTCGTTTTTTTCCGATGTCATCAAACAATTGGACGATGTCTTCTGGAATGTCCGCAAGCGCATATCGTTCTTTTAAACGATCGGGATAATGAGTAGATAAAAAACGTAACGCATACACAGCAACGTCTTGTAAGTTTAAAATGGTATCTTTAATCGCTCCCGTTGTTGCAAGTTTGTATCCGACTTCTTCATCTTCAAACTTCGGCCATAAAATTCCAGGCGTATCAAGTAGCTCGAGCTCTTTGCCGACTTTAATCCATTGTTGCGCTTTTGTCACTCCCGGTGTATCGCCTGTTTTGGCAATATGTTTTCCTGCGAGTCGGTTAATGAGCGTTGATTTTCCGACGTTTGGAATGCCGACAATAAGCGCACGCATCGCCCGAGGACGTTTAATTCCCTTCGCTATCATTTTTTCAAATTTTGGGCGCAACTTCTCTTTTGCGACCGCTACCATTTGCTTGACGCCTGTTCCGCTTTGCGAATCGATCGCAATGGCGTCAATTTGCTGTGCAGCGAAAAAGTCGATCCATTGTTTTGTCACATCGGGATCAGCCATATCCGCTTTGTTTAACAATATGATGCGCGGTTTATTCGCCACAATTTCATCAATTAACGGATTGCGCGATGAAATAGGAATGCGGGCATCTACTAGCTCAAATACGATATCGATAAGTTTTAATTTTTCTGTCACTTCCCGTTTCGCTTTTGCCATATGGCCAGGGAACCATTGAATCGTCATCGTTGCCACCTACTTTAGTTATGTTATTCAACAATGCGCGCATCAGAAAGAGGCCAATAAACGACCGACGTTTTCCCTACAACTTTTTCCATCGGAATAAATCCGATATGGCGACTATCTTTGCTGTATCTGCGATTATCTCCGAGCACGAATAAATGACCTTCAGGAACGGTTTTTCGTCCCCACAATTCTTCAAGTGTAAACGACTCTGTTAATGGGCCATCAAACAGTTGTTTTTTCTCGTCATCTAAGTAAGGTTCTTTGTAAGGCTTCCCGTTGACGTATAACGTATCATTTTTATATTCAATCCGGTCGCCTGGCAATCCAATGACGCGCTTAATATAATCTTTTCCTTCTTCGGCATGAAACACAATAATATCAAACCGTTCTGGCTCGCCAATTTTATAGGCGAT
Organism: Anoxybacillus kestanbolensis; assembly: GCF_001996285.1. Taxonomy (NCBI): domain Bacteria; kingdom Bacillati; phylum Bacillota; class Bacilli; order Caryophanales; family Anoxybacillaceae; genus Anoxybacillus; species Anoxybacillus kestanbolensis. The sequence goes on from NZ_MQAD01000011.1 coordinate 21,774, forward strand.
TTTATTGACGATCATTCGGTCTTGATTATGTAACGTCGGCATCATCGACTCCCCTTCAACGATGATTGGGGCGAAAATGAAATAGCGAATACCTCCTGCTAATGCCACCGCAATGAAAATCGCTTTTAACCATTCAAACCATTCATTCTTTTGTTTTTCCATCCTTCTCCCACCTATATGATGAATGTTGAAAAAGGAGCTTGATGATCAAGCTCCTTGCAATCATTTCTTTTGTGTTAGATGATTTCTTTGATGCGTGCTGCTTTACCGCGGAGTTGACGCAAGTAGTACAATTTCGCACGACGAACTTTACCGCGACGAACAACTTCTAATTTAGCAATCTTCGGCGTGTGTAATGGGAATGTACGCTCAACACCTACACCGTAAGATACTTTACGAACTGTAAATGTTTCGCTAATTCCACCACCACGACGCTTGATAACAACGCCCTCGAATACTTGGATACGTTCACGGTTTCCTTCAACAACTTTCACGTGAACGCGCACTGTGTCACCAGGGCGAAATTCTGGAAGATCGTTACGTAGTTGTTCTTTTGTAATTTCTTGAATTAAATGATGCATCATCTTCATCTCCTTCCAACAGATGCTCATGCTTATGTGTATCGTTCATAGCAGCGGAACATCGTTTTACGTGCGACATAAGTCACAACGTTTATACTATCATAAAGATGTAACGGATGCAATAGTTACCGTTCGTTTTTTTTCCATTGTTCGATCCATTTTTTTTGTTGTTCCGTTAACTCATACGTTTCGAGCAAATCTGGCCGGCGCAACCATGTGCGGCGCAACGATTCTTTTTGACGCCACTCTTCAATTAAACGGTGATTACCTGAAAGAAGGACATCTGGTACTTTCATGCCACGAAAATCGGCTGGGCGCGTATAATGTGGGTGTTCGAGCAAACCAGAGCTATAAGAATCAAGCATAGAGGAATGCTCGTTGCCGAGCACGCCAGGAAGCAAACGAACGACGCTATCAATGACGACCATCGCTGCCAGTTCTCCGCCCGTTAAGACGTAATCGCCAATGGAAATTTCGTCCGTCACGAGATGTTCACGAATGCGTTCGTCATATCCTTCGTAATGTCCGCAAATGAAAATGATGTGTCGTTCTTTAGCGAGTTCCTCCGCTTTTTTTTGCGTGTATCGTTCACCTTGAGGACAAAGCAAAATCACGCGCGGACGATGCTCGCTTTGCTTCGTTAAATGATCAACCGCATCAAAAATCGGTTGCGGCTTCAATACCATGCCAGCCCCACCGCCGTAAGGGTAGTCGTCTACCGTCTGATGTTTATTATCGGCAAATTCGCGAAAATTGACGAGCTGAAATGTAACGGCACCTTTTTCTTGCGCACGTTTTAAAATCGACTCGTTCAACACGCCAGTAAACATATTTGGAAATAAGGTGAGCACATCGATTTTCATTCGTCGAGCAATCCTTCCATCACATGAATCGTAATCGTTTTGTTTTCAACATCGACTTGTTTGACGACATCATCAATGTAAGGGATTAACACATCTCCGCCTTTTTTTCGTTTGACGACCCATACGTCATTTGCACCTGGCGTTAAAATTTCTTTTATTTCGCCAATCGGTTCACCATCCTCGGTCACAACTGTGCAACCGATAATTTCGTGAAAATAATATTCACCTTCGTTAAGCGGTTGCAATTGCGTTTCTGGTATTTTAATAATCGCCCCTTTAAATGGTTCGACTAAGTTGATGTTATCGTATCCTTCGAACGTTAATAAATCAAACGACTTATGAACTCGATGGCTCGCCACTTTGACTTCAACCGGTGGCTTATTTTCCATAAAAATATATAATACATTCCCGATTTTATACCGCTCTTCTGCAAAATCTGTGCGTGAAATGACGCGCACTTCACCGCGAATACCGTGCGTATTGACAATTTTTCCGACATGAAACCATTTCACAACGATCACCCCTCGCGTATATCCACAACGATTCCGTCTTCAATGACAATCGTTTTCGGAGGCGACCAACGCGCACCAATGTGAACGTCGATAATCGCCTCGACTTCTCTTTCTTTAATTTCGCTTCCTATCGGTAATATGCGCAATTGTTCAAGAAGGAAATCAAGTTCCGCTATTTTTTGGCGGCGAATTTGCATTTCTCGTCCAAATTTTTCTTTAATTTGTTTTTGTGAAAACGATGTTTGTTTTTCCATTCGTTTTTGTTCAAAGATGAGCTGCTCACATTGTTGTTCAAGCTGCTGTTTTTGCGTGGTAAATTGTTGCATGAGCTGTTGTTTACTTTTTTCTGTCAATCGCTGTCTTACTTCAACCGTTTGAATGATTTTCATGGCGCACCGCCTTTCTGAACGAAAAAAGGGGAGGTGTCTTCCCTCTCCCTTACTCTTCGATGCGTACGTCTATTCGCTTCTTTGACTCATTGGCTGCTTGAACAACGGTGCGAATGGCTTGAATCATTCGCCCGTTTTTTCCGATCACTTTCCCAACGTCTTCGTGATGAAGCGCGATCGCATATGTGATCGATTGTTGTTGTTCCGTTTCGCGAATGACGACGCATTCCGGATGATCGACAAGTGACCGAACAATCGTCTCAAGCAACGTTTTCATATATTACTTTCCGTACTTTAAGTTGTGGAATTTTTCTAAAATTCCTTGTTTTGAAAGCAAGTTGCGCACTGTGTCAGATGGTTTTGCGCCGTTTTGCAACCATTTTAATGCAAGCTCTTCATTAATTTTAATTTCTGCAGGCTCTGTTAACGGATTATATGTGCCGATTGTTTCGATGAAACGACCGTCACGTGGAGAACGAGAGTCTGCAACAACGATACGATAAAATGGTGATTTTTTTGCACCCATACGTTTTAAACGAATTTTTACTGCCATGATTATAGCACCTCCGAAAATATTTCACACAAGATAGTATATTAGCAATAAACGTTTTGTTTGTAAAGTGTTTTTTCTTAACACTGTTATTTTGTTTACATGAACGGGAAACGGAACCCTTTCTTCTTCCCCTTTGGCATGGTTGTCATCATTTTCATCATTTTTTTCATTTCGTCAAACTGTTTCAGCAAGCGGTTGACGTCTTGAACCGTCGTTCCGCTCCCTTTTGCAATTCGCTTTTTGCGACTAGAGTTAATGATGTCTGGGTTCATTTTTTCTTCTTTTGTCATCGAACGAATAATCGCTTCGACGCGGCTAATTTGCTTTTCGTCAATTTGTAAGTTGTTTAAACCTTTCACTTTGTTAGCGCCCGGCAACATTTTTAAAAGTTCATCGAGCGGACCGAGTTTGCGCACTTGCCCAAGCTGTTCTAAAAAGTCGTCAAGTGTAAATGAGGCGGTGCGCATTTTTTGTTCGAGCTCTTTTGCCTTTTCTTCATCGACAGCGGCTTGCGCTTTTTCAATGAGCGTCAACACGTCCCCCATACCTAAAATGCGCGACGCCATCCGCTCCGGATGAAACGGCTCAAGCGCATCGAGCTTTTCGCCCATACCGACAAACTTAATTGGCGTATTTGTGACCGCTTTAATCGATAAGGCTGCCCCGCCTCGCGTATCACCATCAAGCTTCGTCAAAATGACGCCCGTCAGTCCAAGTTGTTCGTTAAAGCTTTGCGCGACGTTGACCGCATCTTGTCCTGTCATCGCATCGACAACGAGAAAAATTTCATCGGGTTTCGTCACTTCTTTAATTTGTTTCAATTCATCCATGAGCGCTTCATCAATGTGCAGACGCCCTGCCGTATCGATTAATACGTAATCATAATGCTCTTCTTTTGCTTTTGCGATCGCTTGTTTCGCAATTTCCACCGGGCTCACTTGATCGCCGAGCGAAAACACAGGGATGTTCAACTGCTTCCCTAACGTCTCAAGCTGTTTAATCGCTGCTGGGCGATAAATGTCAGCTGCGACAAGCAACGGTTTACGATTATGTTTTTTACGTAATAAATTCGCTAATTTTCCCGTTGTCGTCGTTTTTCCTGCCCCTTGCAAACCGACCATCATGACAACCGTTGGCGGACGGCTCGCTACGGCAATTTTGCTGTTTTCTCCCCCCATCAGCTCCGTCAATTCTTCTTTTACGACTTTAATGACTTGCTGTCCTGGGGTCAAACTTTTCATTACTTCTTGTCCGACAGCTCGTTCGCTTACTTTTTTCACGAAGTCTTTGACGACTTTAAAATTGACGTCCGCTTCTAATAGCGCGAGCCGCACTTCACGCATCATTTCTTTTACATCGGCTTCCGTGACTTTGCCTTTGCCACGAATTTTATTCATGACATGTTGCAGACGGTCGGCCAATCCTTCAAATGCCATCGTTACCGCCCCCTACTCTAATTTCTCCAACTCCATAACGAGCCCCATCAGCTCCTCATCGTTCGGATAGCGTTCAGCTATATGCGTTTTTAATCGGTGCAATAGTTTATGACGTTGTTGAAACTTTTGAAAGAGCAATAGCTTTTGCTCATAGTCTTCTAGCATCGCTTCCGTCCGTTTAATGTTATCGTATACAGCTTGACGACTCACTTCGTACTCTTCGGCAATTTCACCGAGGGAGTAATCGTCTAAATAGTAAAGGGACATATAGTTTCGTTGCTTCGGCGTCAACAACGATTGGTAAAAGTCGTATAAATAGTTCATTCTCGTTGTTTTTTCTAGCATGAAACTCCCCCCTGTTAAGTGAAACGCCTTTACATGAATTTAGTGTATATGTTTTAGCTGATACTGTCAAGTTATTCTCCTTGCTCCTCTTCTCGTTCCATAAACGATGAAAATAACCCATACACGAATTGTTCGGCGTTAAACGGCTCTAAATCGTCCATTTTCTCTCCTAAACCGACAAATTTCACCGGAATGTTTAACTCATGGCGGATCGCTAATACGATGCCACCTTTTGCTGTTCCATCCAGTTTCGTAAGCACAATGCCGGTGACGTTCGTCGCTTCTTTAAATGTTTTTGCTTGGCTCATCGCATTTTGCCCTGTTGTTGCATCTAGCACGAGCAATACTTCGTGCGGTGCGCCCGGCACTTCGCGTTCAATGACGCGTCTCACTTTTTCAAGCTCTTTCATTAAATTCACTTTGTTTTGTAAGCGGCCAGCTGTATCACACAACAAAATGTCAACGTTGCGCGATTTGGCTGCTTGAATCGCATCGTACATGACCGCAGCCGGATCGGACCCAGCCGATTGTTTAATGACTTCCACACCGACTCGCTCGCCCCATACTTCAAGCTGTTCAATCGCACCCGCACGGAACGTATCGCCAGCTGCCAACATGACTGTTTTCCCTTCGTTCTTTAATTTGTGCGCAAGCTTTCCGATCGTCGTCGTTTTTCCAACGCCGTTGACACCGACAAATAAAATGACCGTCAAGCCGTTTGGTTGAATGTTTAGTTCTGTCGTTTCATCGCCGCTTGCTTCGTAAATGTCAATCAATTTTTCGGAAATGACGCTATACATTTCTTTCGGGTCTTGAATGTTGCGACGTTTCACTTCCATTTTTAACTCATCGATAAAATCCATGACCGTTGCGACACCAACGTCTGAGGCGATTAAAATTTCTTCTAGCTCCTCAAAAAACTCTTCATCTACTTTTCGATAACGCGCGATTAGATCGTTCACTTTTCCTGCGAAAGAGTCGCGCGTTTTTTCTAAACCACGTTTAAACTTTTCCGTTACTGTATCCGCTTGTTTTGCGATTTTTTCTTTTAATTTTTTAAAAAAGCTCACCGTTTCTCATCCTTTCTTTTCAGCTACTTCTTCTAGTCGAACAGAAACGAGCTTCGATACACCTGATTGTTGCATCGTTACTCCATATAGTACATCTGCTTCTTCCATCGTTCCTTTTCGATGGGTAATGACGATAAATTGTGTATCGTCGCTAAACTTCTTTAAATATTTCGCATATCGTTGTACGTTCGCCTCATCAAGTGCTGCTTCTACTTCATCAAGCACGCAAAACGGAACAGGTCGAACATTTAAAATGGCGAACAAAAGCGCAATCGCCGTCAATGCTCGCTCCCCGCCTGATAATAAACTTAAATGTTGTAGTTTTTTCCCCGGTGGCTGTGCGACAATGTCGACACCCGTATGGAGTAAATCGTTCGGATCAGTCAACTGTAAATCGGCCTTTCCTCCTCCAAACAATTCAACGAACACGCGTGCAAATTGCGTCCGAATTTGCTCAAACGTTGTCGCAAATCTTCGTTTCATTTCATCGTCCATTTCATCAATCACTTGATATAACGTATCTTTTGCCTGTTGTAAGTCTTCTTTTTGTTCAGTTAAAAAGCGGTGGCGTTCAGAGACACGTTCATATTCTTCAATCGCACCGAGATTGACCGTTCCAAGTTCATCAATAGCGAGCTGGATGAGCTTCACTTTTTTCCGCGCCTCTTGAGCAGGGATATGGAGCGGGAACGCTTCTTTCGCTGCTTCGAATGACAGTTTGTATTCTTCACGAAGGCGGTTTAGTAAGTGGTCAAGCTCCATATCGAAGCGAGCAAGCTTCACTTCCTCGTCTTTTAGCGTATCTGTGAGTTGTTTATGTTGTCGTTTCAATTCTTTTATTTCTTTTTCGAGTTGCTCAAGCTTTGTTTGATAATGTAACCGCTGTTCACGTCGGCTAGCAATAAGTTCAATCGTTTCCTCTTTTTGTTTCGTTTTTTCTTCGCATATTCGCTCGAGCTGTTGTTCATCTTCCGTTTGTTCGTTCGTATGGCGTACAAGTTCATTGCGTTCTTTTTCGATGTGCGTAAGTGTTCGCTTCACTTCCTCCCATTCTTCCGTTAGTCGATGCACATGTTGCTCTTCATTTCTGACGTGTTCTTGCTTTTCAGCGAGCGCGACTTTCAATGCGGTCAACTTTTCTCGCATTTGCTCCTTCGATTGCTGCTCTAACTGTTTTTTTTCTGTCCATTGTTTCACTTGTTCATCGATAGAAGCAATATGTTTCTCAAGTGTATGGAGCGAATGCATAATATCGTGAAGTCGAGCAGTCAATTGTTTCTTTTCTTCTTCGAGCGTCTGTCTTTCATAGCGATATACAGCGAGTCGTTCGTCCATATGTTTTTTACGAAGGTTTAGTTCCATCCATGCGCTTTTTTCTTCTTGCAGCTCCATACGGCTTGCTTCTAGCTCAGTATAAAGCGCTGTTCGCTCTTGCTCAGCTTGTGCAATGGCTTCTTTTTCTCGTTGTACAAGCTGTTCAAGCTCGATCGTTTTTTGCTCGACATCGCGCCAATGTGCTGTCACTTCTTCAAGCTCACGCGCACGACTAAATAATGAGCTTGTCTGTTTATTTACCGTTCCTCCCGTCATCGCCCCGCCTGGATTCACAACATCCCCTTCTAGCGTGACGAGACGATAGCGGTATTGCAATTGGCGAGCAAGCTCATTTGCCCCTTTTAAATCACGTGTAACAATGACTGTTCCAAGAATGTTTGTCATAATGTTTTCGTACGTTGCTTCATACGAAATTAATTCGGAAGCAATGCCAACGTAAGCGGGGTGTTTGGCAATGTTTTCCCGAACGGATGGAGGAAATAGTTTTCGCTGAATAACGTCGAGCGGCAAAAACGTCGCTCGTCCATACTTATTTTGCTTTAAAAATTGAATGGCTTCACGCGCGCTTTGTTCGTTTTTTACGACGATATGTTGCGCCGCTCCCCCGAGCGCCACTTCGATCGCTGTTTCAAGCTCAGATGGCACCGTCATCAACTCAACAACCGCTCCATGAATGCCGTTTAACCGATCTTTTGCTTTTAATACTTCTTTTACCCCTTGGAAAAATCCAGCATACTCTTGTTGCATCGCCTCTAACATTTCTTTTTTTGATTTTACTTTTTGTACATATTGATACGCTTCATATAACGTCGTTTCTTTTTTTCGATATTGTTCTTTTCGTGCGGTCAATTGTTCTTCTTTTGTTTGAAGCGTTTGCTCTTGTTTAGCGATGCGTTCTTGCAACTCATGGATGAGTTTTTGTTTTTGTTCCCATTGTTCAACGATCTGTTCGTATGCTTGAATATGTTCGTTGTTTGCAGTGACGAGCTGCTGTTGTTTTTCTTCATTTTTTTGCAACTGGGACTCAATGTGCATGCGCTCATTTTTTAACGTCGCTTGTTCGTGAACGAGATCAATGTATTCGCTTTTTAGCCGTTCAATTTCCTCCTCCGCTTTTGGACCGTAAGCAGAAAGGACGTTGTTTTGTTCTTTTAATTGCGCTTGAAGCGCTTGCACATCTGTTTGAAGCTGTTGCAGCACTTTCTTTTTTTCAGCAATTGTCGCTTCAAGTGCACGTTCTCGCTCAGCAAGTTGCCCCATCGTTTGCTCCATTTGCTGTTGTTGCTTGTAGGCGTTGCTTTTTCGCTCTTTTAATAACTGTTTTTTCCCTTCCATTTTCTCAAGCTCTTCGCTAACAAGCAACAATACTTGCTGTAAGCCATCTATCGACTCATCAAGCGCTGTCAGTTCATGACGCAACTGAGCGATGTGCGCTTCTTCTTTTTGTAACGTCGTCGCTAATTCCATTTCGTTTTGTTGATGTAAAGCGAGTTGTTTTTTCAACGCTTCCCATTTTTCATGTAGCTGCTCGATTTCATAAACAATTAAGCCGACTTCATATGCTTGTAACTGCTCTTTTTTCTCAAGATATTCGTTGGCGATTGACGCTTGTTGTTTCAACGGCTCGAGCTGCTGGTTTAGTTCGTGTAAAATATCTTGCACACGCTGCAAATGATCTTCTGTTTCGTTTAGTTTTTGCTCTGCCTTTTTTTTCCTTGTTTTATATTTTAAGACGCCCGCTGCATCTTCAAAAATCATGCGGCGATCTTCCGCTTTACTGCTTAAAATTTCTTCTACTTTTCCTTGACTAATGATGGAGAAAGCTTCACGACCAACGCCAGAATCCATAAATAAATCGACAATATCTTTTAAACGGCAAGGCTGGTTATTAATAAAAAATTCGCTATCGCCGGAACGATAGACACGTCTTGTTATACTTACTTCTTCGTATTCGAGCGGCAAAAATTGATCGCTATTATCGAGCGTTAATGTCACTTCCGCCACGTTTAACGGCTTGCGTGATTCGCTTCCCGAAAAAATGACGTCTTCCATTTTTGCGCCGCGAAGCGACTTGGCGGACTGTTCACCAAGCACCCAACGAATCGCGTCTGTAATGTTGCTTTTTCCACTTCCGTTCGGACCGACGATCGCCGTCATCCCCGGAACAAAATCGATGGAAATACGATCCGCAAAAGATTTAAATCCGATAGCTTCTAAACGCTTGAGGAACACATATATCCGTTACAGAAAACTTACAAGACTGTTTCCTTCCTTGTTCATCGCGCCCGATTTCGCGAAAAGCTACTCTCGTTTCTTTGACGCTCCGAAGGCTTCACTTCCCCACTAACGGATGGGTACATGTTGTGCTTTACTTGGCATAGTTTTTCAAGTTGATGCTTGCGTTGAGGTCACGATCCATTTCTATCCCACACGCCTCGCAACGGTACGCCCGTTCGGATAAAGAAAGCATCTCTTTTACGTGACCGCAACGGCTACACTTTTTGCTTGACGGATAAAACCGATCCGCCACGATCAACTCGATCCCATGCCATGCACATTTGTACGTCATTTGCCGCTTGAACTCGTGGAATGTTTGTTGCTGAATCGCTTTCGATAGCTTGCGAT
>NZ_MQAD01000012.1:0-13268 GCF_001996285.1 Anoxybacillus kestanbolensis
AGCAAGCTTTCGATTCGTCCGCTCGACTTGCATGTATTAGGCACGCCGCCAGCGTTCGTCCTGAGCCAGGATCAAACTCTCCATAGAAAGTTCATATCTCTAGCTTTTACGCTGCTGTTTTGTTCAGTTTTCAAAGAACAACAAAGACATGAATTATAATACTACAAAAAATATCATTCGTCAACATCTTTTTATTATCAACAACGACATTTAGTAATATATCATGAATGCGTATGTTCGTCAACAAAAAAATAAACGGATATGTCCGTTTATGAAATGACATATTGTTGAAGGAAAATGAGTGCTACAACACCAGGAATACCTAGAAATCCGGTAACCGCTACTGTAAACAAATTAATCGGCAGATGAATACCTAATACACCACCAACAACATTAATTAAAAAAATAAATAAAGCCCCGATCACTAAACGAGCAATTCCTTCTCCAATGAATCGAGTCAAGCGTATCGGAATACCAATAAGCAAAATAATGACAATTAAACTAACGATCGACACAATGACAACAGTTTCATTCATCATTTTCTCCCCTTCAAGCTGTTTTATTTTTAAATATATGCCCACCTCTTTTCTATATGACAAGCCCATATGAAAGGGAAGGGGAATCATCCCTTCCCAATTGTCACTTTTCGCTTTTTTGCTTCTCGAAGGAGAAATAAATATTTTGCTTCAGCAATTTTTAAATCGAAGATGACTTTGTCGGATGGTTCGACACTTTTTTCTATTAATTGTTTTTTTCCCATCCAATCATCACGATAACGTTGCAAACGTTCAATCAGCTGATCGTTAAATTGTTTACGTAGCCATCCTTTTTTCTTCCAAAACACTACAATTCCCTTCTTCCTTCAAGAGCTTTAGATAACGTCACTTCGTCCGCATACTCCAAATCGCCACCAACCGGTAACCCGTGAGCAATGCGCGTAATTTTTACACCCGTTGGTTTTAACAAGCGTGAAATATACATAGCGGTTGCTTCACCTTCGATGTTTGGATTCGTGGCTAAAATTACTTCTTGAACCGTTTCATCTTGAAGACGTCTAAGCAGCTCAGCAATTTTAATATCTTCCGGACCAATTCCTTCCATTGGTGAAATCGCACCATGTAACACATGATACAACCCGTTATATTCTTTCATTTTTTCCATAGCAATGACGTCTTTCGGATCTTGAACGACACAAATGATGGAACGATCACGCTTATCATCTTCGCAAATATAACAAGGATCTTTATCCGTAATATGGCCACACGATGAGCAATATGTTAAATTTCTTTTCGCATTTACAAGCGCTTTTGCGAAATCTAGTACTACATCTTCTTTCATGTTTAACACAAAAAACGCCAGACGGACGGCCGTTTTCGGTCCGATGCCTGGCAATTTCATAAAACTGTCGATTAGCTTCGATATCGGCTCTGGATAATACATACGAACCCCCTAGAATAATCCCGGTATGTTCAATCCTTTTGTAAACTGCCCCATTGTTTCTGCTGTTAACTCATCTACCTTTTTCAACGCATCATTCGTTGCTGCAAGCACTAAATCTTGCAACATGTCGATATCTTCTGGATCAACAACTTCCTCTTTAATTCTCACTTCTAAAATTTGTTTATGACCGTTCGCGACAACAGTGACCATTCCGCCTCCTGCTGTTCCTTCAACCGTTTTTTCTGCTAACTCTGCTTGCGCTTTCTCCATATCTTTTTGCATTTTTTGCATCTGTTTCATCATTTTTTGCATATTTCCCATTCCACGCATCATGTTCATCATTCCTCCATTATTCTTTAATTTCGATTAAATTTTCACCAAACCATTTTTTCGCTTCGGAAATGAATGGGTCTTCCTGCTCGTGTTGTTCATCCCCATTTGTTTGTTGCCGAATGAACTGCTCGCGAATTCGAAGCCATTCGCTTTCAGGAACAGGGATCGTATCGAGTTTTTTCCCTGTTAGCTCGAATAATACTTGCTCTAAATTATCTTTGACATAGTTGCTATTGTCAGCAACCATCTTACAATGAATTTCATATTTGAATTTTAACACAAAAGCTGTGCTACTTGCTGCTACAGGTTCACTTTCTTGTAATAATGCTGCATGGGACACTTTATTTTGCTTCTTCAGCAAATCAAGCACATGCCCCCAATTCCCTTTAACAAGAGATAAATGCTGATGCGTTGCTTGGCGAAGCACTTCATGAATGCGTCCTATCGGTATTTTATAGTCTGTGCGAATATTTTTTACCGTTTTTTTCACCGGTTCACTAACTTCCGAAGCAGAAGGCTTCACACCTGTTTCTTTTAGTTTCTCCAATTGTTGCTCAAGCTGTTTTACCTTCTCCTCTAAATCTAGGGAGGAAGTAGATTTTATCGCATGCTCCTCTTCATAACAAAGTTTTACGATCGTGACTTCCATATGAATACGTGGATGATTTGTCAAACGCATATCGTGTTGGCTTTTGCTTAACAAATCGATCGCTTCATATATGAACGATGTCGGAATCATGTCAGAAAGCTCTCGAAATCGCTCATCTACGAGCACGCGATGCGTCACATCCTCAAGCTGTGGCGCTGCTTTATATAAAAGCATATCTCGGTAATAATAAATTAAATCTTCGACAAGACGATTCGGATCTTTTCCTTGTTCCATTAAATCTTGAAAAAGACGTAATGCCTCAACCGTCTTTTTTTCATACATCGCATGAATTAAATCCGCAATTTTCCGCTGTGAGACAGCGCCTGTAACCGCTAACACATCTTCAAGTAACACCCGATCATCACTAAAAGAAATGGCTTGATCAAGCAAGCTTAACGCATCACGCATTCCACCATCAGCAGCACGCGCAATCGCAAACAATGCTTCTTCCTCTACATCTATCCCTTCTTCAGCAACAACCGTTTTTAAACGTGAAACGATGGATTTGAGCTCAATGCGCCGAAAATCAAACCGCTGACATCGAGAAACGATCGTTAACGGAATTTTGTGAGGCTCTGTTGTCGCTAAAATAAAAATGACATGTTTCGGTGGTTCCTCCAATGTCTTTAATAACGCATTAAACGCCCCAATGGACAACATATGCACTTCATCGATAATATACACTTTATAAGGTGCTGAGGTTGGGGCAAATTTCACCTTATCGCGAATATCACGAATTTCATCTACTCCGTTATTTGATGCTGCGTCAATCTCTAACACATCTGAAATCGAACCGTTCATAATGCCTAAACAAGTCGGACATTCGTTGCATGGCTCTGCTGTTGGACGATGCTCGCAGTTTACCGCTTTAGCGAAAATTTTAGCTATACTTGTTTTTCCTGTCCCACGTGGACCAGAAAATAAATATGCATGTGAAATCTTTTGTTGAAGCAGGGCATTTTGCAACGTTTTTGTGACGTGTTCTTGACCGACAACATCTTTAAAGCTTTGTGGCCGAAAAACACGATATAAAGCTCTATAACTCACGAAACTGCCCTCCTCTTTGCTTGTATCCTAATCATTATATCATTAAAAAACGCATGAAAAAAGCACTTGCCATTTGAGCAAGTGCCTGTGTCCTATCTATGTAAATTGCCGTGCACCTTCTGTCGACTAGCTGCCATAAACGTTACTAGAGTAGTTAGCTCGGTTCAGGCACCCCTGCGGCACATGGGATTGTCCGCTTACTGCTGCTTCCTTCCGGACCTGACAGGGTTCACGGATTCCCATTGCGCAGGACCCAAACGTCAACACCACTTACTCTAGGCAGACTCTACAGCAAACTAGCCTAAAGAAGGAATTCAGCCTCGCTAGAGCGGATTGCGAGTACAGGGCACCGCTACCTCCCCGCTTAGCACGGCAATGCGTTATCTCTAACGCAAGTATAAGTATATCTCTTTTTCATCCAAATTGCAACGACTACACAATGGAATTTAATTGGAACTAATACTACTTTTTTCTTCTTTTTTTCGTTGACGCAACTGTCGAAAAAATTCACTTAGCATATAGCCACATTGGTCAGCTAATACCCCACTAACAACTTCCGATTGGTGATTAAATCTCGGTTCTTGTAATAAATTCATTAATGTCCCTGCACATCCCCCTTTCGGATCGCTTGCCCCAAACACAACGCGTTTGATCCGAGACAGAACAATTGCCCCAGCGCACATGGCACAAGGTTCTAACGTCACATACAACGTTGCTTGTTCTAGTCGCCACGTTCCTAGTTTTTTACATGCTTCATCAATAGCTAAAAGCTCCGCATGAGCAATCGACCGCTGATCCCGTTCGCGCAAATTATGGGCTCGCGCAATCACTTGGTCGTTATATACAATAACAGCACCGATAGGCACTTCTCCTATTTTTTCTGCTTTCTTTGCTTCTTCGATCGCTAAATGCATGTAATACTCATCATTTTTCATCTTTTGAAACTCCCGTACCTTTTTATCATCTATAAAGTATATCAAAACAAAAAAGCAACATACAGACTAATCATTTTATGTTAAAATAAATTTTGTCTGTCTACACAGACGGTTTCACCTGAAGGAGGTTACACAATGTCCCGCGTGCCCTTTATTACTGTGGAAGGCCCAATTGGTGTTGGAAAAACATCATTAGCTAAGGTCATCTCAACCCATTTTCAATATGAGCTGTTAAAAGAAATTGTTGATGAAAATCCTTTTTTAGGTAAATTTTATGAAAACATCGAAGAATGGAGTTTCCAAACGGAGATGTTTTTTCTATGTAATCGCTATAAACAGCTAGAAGATGTCGAAAAAAATTTTTTAAACAATGGGAAACCGGTTGTAGCTGACTACCATATTTTCAAAAACTTAATCTTTGCTAAGCAAACGTTAAAAGGAAAGCAGTACGAAAAGTATGTACGAATTTATGACATTTTAACAAACGACATGCCAAAACCAAATGTCGTCATTTATTTGCACGCTTCATTACACACGTTGTTAGAGCGTATTGCTATGCGTGGTCGCGAATTCGAAAAAAACATTGACCCGAACTATTTACAACAACTATCTCATGCTTATGAACAAGCAATGGAACAATTTGAACAAGCCCATCCCCACATTCCTGTATTGCGATTTAACGGAGATGAACTTGACTTCGTTCATCGTGACAAAGATCGATTTTATATTTTAAATGAACTGCAATCTGTTCTCAAAAGGAGCTTAGAACAATGAACTTACGAGAAAAATATCATATTCCGAGCGATGCTGTCATTACCATTGCTGGAACGGTCGGTGTAGGAAAATCAACGATGACAAAAGCGTTAGCTGATGCGCTTCAATTTCGCACTTCTTTTGAAAAAGTAGATACAAATCCTTATTTAGATAAATTTTATGCCGACTTTAAACGTTGGAGCTTTCACCTTCAAATTTACTTTCTCGCTGAACGATTCAAAGAACAAAAACGTATTTTTGAATACGGAGGAGGATTTGTCCAAGATCGCTCCATTTATGAAGATACAGGTATTTTTGCAAAAATGCATTATGAAAAAGGTACGATGTCGAAAGTCGACTATGAAACGTATACAAGTTTATTTGAAGCGATGGTTATGACACCATATTTTCCTCATCCTGATTTACTTATTTATTTAGAAGGAAGTTTTGAGGAAATTATTAAACGTATTCGTGAGCGCGGTCGTCCAATGGAGCAGCAGACGCCAATCGAATATTGGAAAGAAATGTATGAAAGATATGAGAGATGGATCAATAGCTTTAATGCTTGTCCTGTTTTGCGTATTAACATCAATGAATATGATATTATTCGTGATGCTCAATCAATCGAACCGATTGTCGCAAAAATTGGATATATGATTGAACAATATCGCAAGTTAAAAAAATAAGGATGCCTAGTTCAGGCATCCTTTACTTTTTATTCTTATATAAAACAAAAATTCGTTACATATCGTAACGAATTATTTCAATAAACAATCTCCATTTTATGCGCTGTGGTTTGCAAACATCTAAATGATGGCGGAGGAGGAGGGATTCGAACCCCCGCGCGCCTTTCGACGCCTCTCGGTTTTCAAGACCGACCCCTTCAGCCAGACTTGGGTACTCCTCCGTATCGACATGTATTAATTTATCATAATGATCATCGTATGTCAATATTTTTTATAAAAAAGGGGAGCAAGTTCTCCCCTTATGAAATCACTTCTTTCCCCCCCATATATGGTCGAAGTACTTCTGGAATGACAACTGTTCCATCTTCTTGTTGGTAATTCTCCAAAATCGCTGCCACTGTTCGTCCAATCGCTAGACCAGACCCATTTAACGTATGCACATGTTCTGGTTTTGCCTTTGGATCTCGTCGGAAACGAATATTTGCACGACGAGCTTGAAACGCTTCAAAATTGCTACAAGAAGAAATCTCCCGATACGTTCCATAGCTTGGTAACCATACTTCAATGTCATATTTTTTCGCAGCAGTAAATCCTAAATCAGCTGTACACATGCTCATCACACGATACGGCAAACCTAGTAGTTGTAAAATACGCTCTGCATCATTTGTTAGCTTTTCGAGCTCTTCGTAAGAATCTTCTGGTTTGACAAATTTAACAAGTTCTACTTTATTGAACTGATGTTGACGAATTAATCCGCGCGTATCTCTTCCTGCCGAACCAGCTTCCGAACGGAAACATGCGCTATAAGCAGCGTATTTAATCGGTAAATCATCTGCTGATAAAATTTCATCACGATGTAAGTTTGTTACAGGAACTTCAGCTGTTGGAATTAAAAAGTAATCTTCGCTTTCGATACGAAATGCATCTTCTTCAAACTTCGGAAGCTGCCCCGTTCCCGTCATGCTTGCTCGATTAACGATGTATGGCGGAAGAACTTCTTCATATCCGTGTTGTTCAACATGTACGTCTAACATAAAGTTAATCAATGCACGTTCCAAACGTGCCCCAAGTCCTTTATAAAATACAAATCGGCTTCCTGTCACCTTTGCTGCTCTTTCAAAATCTAAAATCCCAAGTTGATCAGCAATTTCCCAATGTGGTTTCGGTTCAAAGGAAAATGAACGCGGTTCACCCCATTTACGAATTTCTACATTATCGTCTTCTGATTCACCAATTGGAACAGATTCATGTGGAATGTTTGGAATGGATAAAAGCAATGTTTCAAGCTGTTGTTCTACTTCGCGCAATTCATCATCAAGTACTTTAATCCGATCACCAACTTGGCGCATTTCAGCAATGAGATGATCCGCATCTTTTTTTTCACGCTTTAGTAAAGCAATTTGTTGCGACACATCGTTTCGCTTATTTTTTAATTCCTCCGCCTGTGCAATGAGTTCTCGACGACGACGATCGAGTTGCTCAAATCGTTCGAAATCCGCTAAATCCTCACCACGATGTTGAAGTTTTTGTTTTACTTCTTCAAAATTAGTACGTAAAAATTTTAAGTCTAACATCAACATGCCTCCTTTTTATTTTGATTAATGAAATAAAAAACTCCCGTCCCGAAAGAAAGGGACGAGAGTGCTCCCGCGTTGCCACCCTAGTTGAAGACATACGTCTCCCACTCGAGAGATATAACGGTTCTCACCGGAAATGCCTACTGACTTAACGCGTTCAGCATTTCGCTCCAGGATGGATTCACAAGTCGTTCCTGCCGATTTGCACCGACCATCGGCTCTCTGAAAGGAAGAGGGCTTGCTACTAGTTCCTGTCATCGCTTTTTCTTCATATCATTTTCTTGGAAATAATGTACTATAAGTTTAAACAAAATGCAACCCGTTTATTCTTTTGTCTCTTTCACCATGTTGATAAAGTATTGCGTCATACGATGGTCGTCTGTTAATTCTGGATGAAACGAACATCCTAAAAATTGTCCTTGTCTTGCCGCGACAATGCGATCCTCATATGTCGCAAGCACATCAACATCGGCTCCTACAGATACAATGTGCGGAGCTCGAATAAATACACCAATAAAGTCATCCGCGACACCTTTAATTGCTAAAGATGCTTCAAAACTTTCACGTTGACGACCAAATGAGTTGCGTTCAACCGTAATATCCATTAAACCGAGATGCGGCTCATCGTAACCAACAATTTTTTTCGCTAAAATGATTAAGCCTGCACACGTTCCAAACATCGGCTTCCCTTCGCCTGCAAATTGCTTCAGCGGTTCAATAAAGCCGTATTTATCCATCAAACGACGCATCGTCGTACTTTCCCCACCTGGAATGATAAGGCCATCAATCTGTGTCAATTGCTCGACCTTTTTAATCACTACCGCTTCTGCACCACACGCTTCAATCGACCGTACATGTTCACGCACGGCCCCTTGCAATCCTAATACTCCTATTTTCACCATATTCATTGCTCCTTTACATTACCATCCGCGTTCTTGCATTCGTTGTTCAGGAAGCAACGAAGAAATATCAATCCCTTTCATCGCTCCACCTAATCCTTTTGATAAGTGGGCAATTAATTCGTAATCTTCATAATGAGTTGTCGCCTCTACGATAGCACGTGCATATTTTTCAGGGTTTTCTGATTTGAAAATACCAGAACCAACAAATACACCATCAGCACCTAAATGCATCATTAATGCTGCATCCGCTGGTGTCGCAACACCACCTGCTGCAAAGTTAACGACAGGAAGGCGACCGAGACGTTTGATTTCCAATAATACTTCAAACGGAGCACCTAAATTTTTCGCTTCTGTCATTAATTCGTCTTCGCTCATGCTGACGACTTTACGCACTTGCGCGTTTACTTTACGCATATGGCGAACTGCTTCAACAATATTCCCTGTACCCGGCTCACCTTTCGTACGAAGCATAGAGGCGCCTTCGGCAATACGACGAGCTGCTTCACCTAAATCACGGCAACCACATACAAATGGCACAGTAAATTGACGTTTATCAATATGAAATTCTTCGTCTGCTGGCGTTAATACTTCACTCTCATCAATGTAGTCTACGCCGAGCGCCTCTAATACGCGCGCTTCCACATAGTGACCGATACGCGCCTTCGCCATCACCGGAATAGATACTGCTTTCATCACTTCTTCAATAACTGTCGGATCAGCCATGCGGGCAACGCCACCAGCTGCACGAATATCAGCTGGAACGCGCTCAAGAGCCATCACTGCAACAGCACCTGCTGCTTCTGCGATTTTCGCTTGTTCTGCATTCACGACGTCCATAATGACGCCACCTTTTTGCATTTCCGCCATTCCGCGTTTTACACGTTCTGTACCTGTAACCGCCACCGTTCATTCCTCCCATTATGTATATCGTTATTGTGATATTGTACTGAAAAATAAGTTTAACGACAACTATTCATCGCTTCAGTACACTATCCATATTCTAGCATACGTTTTTACTAGGTAAAAGTGTAGAAACACTAGCTACATTTTTTTATTTTAACTCAATTTTTAAAAAAATCACAATAAAAATTTTAAAGCCCTCTAAAAAGAGAGCTTTAAAATAAACCTTTGATTGCATTTGAAGCACCACTCCAAATATCGCTAAACAGTTCACCAATGGCGCGCAGCGCTAAAATAAAGCCATTTGCTTTCTCTACAGCTCGCTTTGTTACGATGTCAACTTGTGCTGCTTTTTCCCCTTCTTTCGTTAAATAGCCGTAGTCTGTCCCTGCATATTCCACGTACATATATCCTACTTTTTGACCTTTTTTCACAGGGGCTGTTAACGTTTCTTTTTCAATAACAACAACAGGTTTATATTTTTTCTCTTCCCCGCGTTTAATAACAAGCGATAGTGGTTGTTTTGTCGCGATCGCAACTTCTTTTTCTTTCCCTTTTTTTACGGTGACTGTTTTATGTTTTTTCGTCGTATAGCCTTTTGGATACAACTTTTGCACAGTATAGTTGCTAAACGCATAGTCTAACATTTTTCTCGTCTGTTCAAAACGTGATAAATGTGTACCCTTACCATTCGTTTTTGCATTCATCACAACGGTAATAAAGCGCATACCATTCCGCTCTGCTGTACCTGTAAAGCAATACCCTGCAAACTCTGTATATCCCGTTTTTATACCATCTACACCTTCATATGCTGCGATAAGTCCCGGAAGCATCCAGTTCCAGTTATCCATTTTAATTTGGTCATCTGTTCCTTCTCGGAAATACTTTCGGGGAATACTTGCCGTTTCTAAAATTTCCGGGAACTCGTGATATAAATGATATGCTAATGTCGCTACAGCACGGGCAGACATGACGTTCTCTTCATTATCTCCACTACCTGCAGGGTGCATTCCCCCCAAATCTTTGTTATTGAGTCCGGTTGCATTAACAAACTTGTAATCTTTTAATCCCAGCTCTTGCGCTTTTTCATTCATCATCTTCACGAAATTCGTCTCCGAGCCACCAACAATTTCTGCGATTGCAACCGTCGCCCCGTTTGCTGAGTAAATCGCCATTGCTTCGTATAATTCACGTACTGTATATTTTCCATCTTTTCTTAACGGAACATTCGATAAATCGCGCTTTTGAGAAATTTGATATACATACTCACTTACTGCATATTCTTGATCCCATTTCACGCGTCCTTCATGAATGGCCTCTAGCAACAAATACTCCGTCATCATTTTTGTCATACTAGCAATCCCTAAAACGGCATCAATATTTTTTTGGTATAAAATTTTTCCTGTTTCCGCTTCAACGAGAATAGCGGCATCTGCTTCAATATTGAGCACGTCTTCTTCCGCTTTTATATTTTGCGGTAACGTCGCCATAAATAAGAACATTGCTACAATGGAAATGATGAAGCTCTTGTACGATGTTTTCACGCTCAAACCCTCCAACTCTGTTTTACATAACCGTTATTTTAACATACTCTTGTAAAAAAAAATAGACAGAGGAATCTTCCACCTCTGCCTATGTATTTACTACATAAATGAATAGTTTGGCGCTTCTTTCGTAATTTGGACGTCATGTGGATGGCTTTCTCTTAGTCCTGCTCCAGTCATGCGCACAAATTGCGTTTTTTCTCGCAATTCTTCTAAATTTCTCGTTCCGCAATAGCCCATTCCTGCTCGCAATCCACCGACAAGTTGATAAATGGTATCAGCAAGCGGCCCTTTATAAGGTACTCTTCCTTCAATGCCTTCCGGAACAAATTTTTTATTATCTTCTTGGAAATAGCGGTCTTTACTTCCCTTTTCCATCGCTCCAACTGATCCCATACCGCGATATACTTTAAATCGTCTACCTTGATAAATTTCTGTTTCCCCCGGACTTTCAGATACACCTGCGAGCAAGCTTCCGAGCATAACCGCATGTCCACCAGCTGCTAAAGCCTTTACAATATCACCAGAATATTTAATTCCCCCATCAGCAATAATTGAAACACCATATTTCCTTGCTTCTGTTGCACAGTCATAAATGGCTGTAATTTGAGGAACACCGACACCTGCGACAACCCGTGTCGTACAAATTGATCCTGGACCGATACCGACTTTAATGATATTTGCTCCTGCTTCAATTAGATCTCTTGTCGCCTCTGCTGTCGCGACATTTCCAGCGATAATGTTCAATGTCGGGTAAGTGTCGCGAATTTTCCGTACCGTTTCAAGCACTCCTTTAGAATGACCGTGGGCTGTATCAACTACAATGACGTCAACGTTTGCCTCCACAAGCTTTTTCACGCGCAACATCGTATCTGATGTCACCCCAACAGCCGCCCCGACAAGAAGACGTCCTTTCGCGTCTTTTGCTGCGTTTGGAAATTCAATCACCTTTTCAATATCTTTAATAGTGATAAGTCCTTTTAACACACCTTGATCGTCAACGAGAGGGAGTTTTTCAATTTTGTGTTTTTGTAAAATTTTTTCAGCTTCTGCTAATGTCGTTCCAACAGGAGCAGTAATTAAGTTTTCTTTTGTCATCACATCAGAAATTTTCATTGAGTAATCTTGAATGAAGCGTAAATCACGATTTGTAATAATTCCAACAAGCTTTTGTTCTTCAGCATTGTTCACGATCGGAACGCCTGAAATACGATATTTACTCATTAAATGTTCCGCATCATATACTTGATGTTCGGGGGTTAAAAAGAATGGATCGGTAATTACCCCGCTTTCTGAACGCTTTACTTTATCGACCTGTTCCGCCTGTTGTTCAATTGACATGTTTTTATGAATAATTCCTAATCCACCTTGACGCGCCATCGCAATCGCCATTTCCGACTCTGTTACCGTATCCATTCCTGCGCTAATAATCGGGATGTTCAATTTTAATGTTTTGCTTAGCTCAACCGTTAGGTCGACATCACGCGGCAACACTTCTGACTTCGCTGGAATTAAAAGGACATCATCAAACGTCAATCCTTCTTTCGCAAATTTTGTTTCCCACATTGTTTTTCCCCCTCACTTTGGAAATATTAATTAGTAGAGTATCAACTTCGCTTTTTTCTGTCAAGAAAACATAAAAATGTTAGATAATTCGATCAATTAAATAAGGAGAGCATACGATGTGGGAAGTATTTTACTCTTCAAATTTTGTACATCAATTTTTACTTGAACGCTACAAACAAGAAGGGAGAGAAGATGCAGAAAAGAAAAGTTATGATAATTGTTATCCGTTTATGTACTACTTACAACATGGAAAAAAATTTTATGACACAGCTCGCCAAGCACCATTGGCGATCAAACCTGTTTTATTATTTTATGGAAATGTACAACTTCTTAAAGCGTGTTTATTAACTATTCATGCTGACTACCCAGAATCCTCTACCGTTTTGGCACACGGAGTGTCAACGAGAAAGAGAAAAAAACAAAACTATGATTTTTTTAAAGACGAAGTAAAAATTCAAAAACACGGTTTGTTTACTTATTTTTCTGAAAAAATGTTTCATGTGAAACATGCATATGGGGAAAAATTTTGCATGAAACAGTTGTTAGAGCAGATAGAGGAGCTAACTCCTTTATTTGATTTATATTTTAAACAAGCAAATGGACAAAACAAGCGTATTCATGAAATCATCGCTCACTATTTATTACTATACAATTTAAGTATGATCTGCCGTTATGAAACAGAATGGTGGTACGATCTTCTCCACAGTTATTCCAATGACGCATATCCGTTTATCGTACAGTTTTTAGACGTAACTGAAAGAAAAGTACCGAAATATTTGTATGACTATTTATTACATAATAAAAAAGACCAAGACTAACTTGTCTTGGTCTTTTTCTTGCCCGGCAACGTCCTACTCTCGCAGGCGGTGTCCCGCCAACTACCATCGGCGCTGGAGAGCTTAACTTCCGTGTTCGGGATGGGAACGGGTGTGACCC
>NZ_MQAD01000013.1:0-157311 GCF_001996285.1 Anoxybacillus kestanbolensis
ACTCTTTCGTTTGTTTGAGCTGCGTTAATCTTTTTCTTAGTTCACCATCACTTAAAAATTTGCCACCTTGTTTATCATTTTCTTGTTGTTGTGCTAATGCAAAGTTATACGCCCATCTGGCAACACCTGCGCATTGAAAAAGCTTCGTCTTTTGCTTATTGTTGGGCAGAAGCATGACTTTGTACGTGCGAATCATCTTCTCCCAGCCCCTTTTTGACTTTTTTCACATAAAATGATCATCAGATTTTTATAAAATTTTTATAAATATTTATACATTTATCATGAACAGTCAAAAGCCCCCCTACGATGAGCAAACGTCGCATTCTTCAATCGTTACGGCAGTGCTGCGAACGTAATACGTCGATTTTAACCGTTCTTTCCATGCCGTTAAATGTAAATCCAAAAGATCTTTCGCTTTAATCGTGTTGTATACGTAAAGATTAAAACTTAACGACTGATCGACATGTTTTTGTCTAGCGGCATTTTGACGAATGCTCATCTTTTGATCCACTTCATAGGCATTTTCGTAAAACCAAAATGTTTTGGCATTTAAATCAGGAACGGTAACAGGAATTTTATAATTTTTCTTTTCTTCAAAATATAAGCGATTAAAGACAGGGTCGCATGACGCCGTTCCGTTTGCTAAAACGGATGTCGAAGCGTTTGGCGCAGGCGCCATGAGATACCCATTACGTATCCCATGTCTCATCACTTGTTGCTTTAACTCATCCCAATCTAACTCATCGTGGGAATGATAACCGCGAAGGTCAAAATATTTCCCTGTATGCCAATCAGAACCTGCAAACTCCGGATATGCTCCTTTTTCTTTCGCTAATTCCATGCTTGCTCGAATCGTTAAATAAGCGATTTTTTCAAATAGCTTGTCAGCGAAATCAACGCTTTCTTCGCTATTCCACTTGATTCCTTTTAACGCCAATAAGTGATGCCATGAAAATGCACCTAGACCGATTGCCCGATATTTTTTATTTGTCATCACCGCTTGCAACACTTCAATGCGATTTTCGTTTAAGTCGATGACGTTATCGAGCATACGTACTTGAATCGGAATTAATCTTTCGAGTACATCGTCTTGTACGGCGCGAGCGAGATGAATGCTAGATAAGTTACAAACGACAAAGTCGCCTGGCTTTTTATGAATAATAATTTCACCATCTTGCGTATACTCTTTTGTTACGGTAGTCGCGCTCATATTTTGCATAATTTCCGTACATAAATTGCTAGAATAAATCATGCCCGCATGTTTATTTGGATTCATTCGATTCGCTTCGTCGCGATAAAACATATAAGGTGTACCCGTTTCTAATTGTGATTTTAAAATGCGCTTCATAATTTCAATGGCAGGTACACGTTCTTTACTTAACTCTGGGTGATTGATACATTCTTCGTATTTTTCGCGGAACGAACCACACCCTCGTTCTTCATCGTAAAAATCTTCAAGACCTAGCGGATTCCCATCTTTATCTTTCCACCCCATCACTTTTTTCACTTCATGTGGGTCAAATAAATACCAATCGCCACGCTTTTCGACTTGTTCCATAAATAAATCAGGGATGCATACGCCATAAAATAAATCATGGCATTTTTGCCGTTCATCGCCGTTGTTTAGTTTCGCGTCTAAAAATGAGAAAATGTCTTTATGCCAAACGTCTAAATAGACGGCAATACTTCCTTGTCGCGTACCAAGCTGGTCAACCGATACAGCGGTATTGTTTAATTGACGCATCCATGGGATGACACCAGACGATACGCCTTTAAATCCTTTAATATCCGAGTTGCGTGCCCGAATTTTACCTAAATATACACCAATCCCTCCACCGCCTTTTGATAAACGCGCGACGTCTGTATTTGATTCATAAATGCCGGTTAAGCTATCGTCGACTGTATCAATGAAACAACTCGATAATTGACCGTAAGATTTACCTGCGTTGGCGTACGTTGGTGTAGCGACCGTCATGTATTGGTTCGATAACGCCCAATACGCTTCTTTGACAAGCTCCATTCGTTTTTCTTTTGGCTCATTCACCATCAGCGTAAGAGCAATGGTTAAAAAACGTTCTTGTGGCAACTCATAAATTTCTCCGTCATATCCTTTCGCTAAATAACGATCAACGAGTGTGCGTAATCCGATGTATGTAAATTGCTCGTCTTTTTTCGGATCGATCCATGTCCCCGCTTCTTGTAGTTCTTCTTTCGTATATCGTTCAAGTACAAACGGATCGTAAATACCGAGATCAACGAGCATTGTTTGTAACTCATAAAAGTAGCGGTATGTGTCGGATACATCATAACCCCGATTTATAGCAGCCTCATTGTATAGCTGTTGTAAATAAAGGCGTGCTGCGACAAACGTCCAATCAGGTTGTTCTACGGTGATTTCGTCAAGTGCATTTAAAATGAGTTTGTTCATCATGTCATCGTATGATTTTGTATACGTCAGCGACCGTATCGTACGCTCGATGTATCGCTCGCTTGATAAGTGTGGAAAATCTTTGAAAATATGAAACAATAATGTGCGGGTCGTTTCTTCATTTACTTCTGTTTGTTGTTTTATGTACACCATATAACATCCCTTCCCCTAGAAAATAAAAAAATCCGCTCTCGTTGAGCGGATGAAACGATGGTAAAAGCATGCCTTTTTCCATCGTTTCATCTTCTCAATCCCCGAAGAATATGAAACGATACAAGGAAGGCAGGTCTCCTGACTTGCGCTTCTTCCTACTTTGGATTCCTTCCCATATATGCGCCATAAAACAGCTGACATATACAGTGGTGTTGTTTCCATTTCGTCTGCGCACACAGTTGCGGGGACAGTTCTGGATTCGCACCAGATTCCCTATTAAGTCCGTTTGGACACCTTCGCTTGTCGGTTTCAATATATAGTTATTATCTTGTTTATCATCACAATATATTGTGTAAAAAAGGTTTACGTTTAAAACTATAACGAAAAATCTCAACATTTGCAATCATTATTTTTCATCCTTTGCTACATAGCGTCGATCTTTCATAAACAGCCGCCAAAAATAAATGAATCCTGGAAATAAAATTGCAAAACCAACGATATACGTCAAAAATAAGGCACGAAACGTATTCGGGTGTGTAAATCCCGACTCAATGGTTACATTCGGATAAATCATATACGGTAAATGAGCTTTCCCATATGCATAGCTCGCACAAAAATATTGCAAAACGATCGCACCCACCGCAAGACGCGGTATTCCGCGTCCATGTTTCTTTTTCCATGGGGGAAGAAAAAGCGCCCCGCCAGCTAAAAGGAACAATATGACGGAAGCGACAAGCCATGGCCAATGAGACATCATTCCATCGTATAGCCACCGTGCTTCATTTCGCATCGTAATCATAATCAACATCGAGGAGAGAAGGGCGAATGGTCCTATAATAAGCGCATCGCGACGATAGATCGCATATGCCTCCGCTTCATTCGCTTCATTTGAGTAATCCGCTAATAAAAGCGAAGAAAGAAAAAGTGTGCTTGTAATCGCAAAGGCAATAAACGCATACTCATGTGGGCTTGTAAATAGACGATCGAGCCGAAGACGACTGACACCATTCATTGTTTCAACGAAAGACCCATGTGTAATGGGCAAGACGCTAATTAAAAATGCTGGAATAAGCAAGCCGCTTATGCCTGAAATGTAAATGAGCACTTTTTCATATTTAGGGGCAACGTGCGAAAAAACGAGAAATGCACTACGAACGGTCAGCAAAAGTAAAATAATACTACCAGGGATAAGCAAGATCGTTCCAAGTATAAACGTCGCCCCAGGAAAAAAGCTAACGAGCGCTACGACGATGGCGACGATAAAGACGTTCGTTACTTCCCATGTTGGCGATAAATATCGATTTGCGATTTTCGTTGCTTTTGTTTGTGGACGATTCATATATACCATCGACCAAAAACCTGCTCCGAAGTCCATCGTCGCCATGACGGCGTAAATAAAAATAAATCCCCATAAAATTGAAATCGCAATTAATTCATCTGTCATCATCTTGCTCCTTTCTATATGTGTATAGACAACTGTTGTTCAATCGGATGGCGGCGAAAATACGATCGCAAGACGAGCACGACGGCGATGAGTAAAAATACGTAAATGGACGTAAATAAAAGAAAAAGTGTTCCTAAATTTGTTGATTGTGTTACAGCTTCTGCCGTTGTCATCATGCGATAAATGACCCATGGTTGTCTGCCTGTGCAAGCAAAAATCCAGCCAAATTCAATGCCGAGAAGAGCGAGCGGCCCAGCAGTAACAACTGTCCGCATAAACCAGTTTGGAAATGTATATTGTTTCTTTATGCGATACCAAATGAATCCGACAGTTGAAAGTAGGAGAAGAAACATGCCAATTCCGACCATGGCGTTAAAAAGTGTATGGACGAATAGAGGGGGCCACCATTCTTCTGGAAAATCATTTAACCCGACAACGACGGTATCGAAGCGATTACCAGCTAAAAAGCTAAGCAACCACGGAATTTCAATTCCCCATTTTACTGTTTGTGTTTCGCGATCTGTAAAACCACCGATAACGAGTGGAGCGTGTGACTGCGTTTCAAACAATCCTTCAGCAGCCGCTAATTTTTCTGGTTGATATTCATGAAGAAGTTGAGCTGATTCATGTCCGTTTATTGCCGTGAGTAAAGAAAATACGCCACCGACTGTTAACCCGAGCATCAGTGCTTTTTTATGAAAAAGCTGAATGCGCTCGTTATGTTTATTTTTCAACATCTTGTAGGCAGCGATGGAAGCGATCGTAAACGCTCCGGTCATATAGGCGGATAAAACAACGTGTGTGGCTGTGACGGCAAAGCTCGGATTAAAAAATGCTTTCCATGGATCGACGTCAACAATTTGTCCATTTTCGATGCGAAAGCCTGTCGGTGTACCTTCAAAGGCATGTACGTTCGTAATTAAAATGGCAGAAGCAGCTGCCCCGATGGCCACAAATATTAAGCTTACGATGCGCATCGTTGGTGAAATGCGGTCAGCTGCATATACGTAAATGGATAAAAATAACGCTTCAACGAAAAACGCATAAATTTCAATTTGAAATGGTAGTGCCATCACTTTTCCGATTACTTCCATAAAACCGGGCCATAGAAGGGAGAGCTGCACTCCTGCAATCGTACCGGATGGAATGGCTACACCAAGCAAAATGGCGAGCGCTTTTGTCCAACGATTTGCCATGATGGCATAGTCATTGTCTTTCGTTTTTTGATATAGTAGCTCAGCCAATAAAATCATAAGCGGAATCCCAACGCCAAGAGTGGCGAAAATAATGTGAAATGCCATCGTTGTACCAAAAAGCGTTCTTGCTGTTAATACGTGGTCCATACCGAAATGTTCATCCCTTTCCATACATTGTCGTTTCCTAGTTTGATTTGAAAAGGGAAAAAATATACAAAAAAATAAGCGACCGTTATGATCGCTTATTGTAGAGCTTTTTTTAGTGCAGAGATGTTGTCATTCATAATTGCGAAGTAGTCTTTGTTGTTTTTTATATCATCATTTGTTCGTGCTTCTAAGTTGTGAAGGATAAGTACATCAGCTCCGATTTCGTTTTTCACAACTTCAGCAATTTTCGATGTTACGTTTTGCTCAAAAAAGATATGGTGTATGTCATGGTCTTTGGCGATTTGAATAATCGAAGCAAGCTGCTTTTGCGATGGTTCATTTGTTGGTGACAATCCTGTTACACTTATTTGCTTGATGCCGTATCGTTTTTCCCAATAGCCGTATGCCGCATGAGCGACAAGAATTTCTTTTCTTTTTGCTTCTTTTACTAATTGTTGAAATTGTTGATCTAGTTGTTCAAGCTGTTGTTTTAGCGAAGTAAAGTTTTGTTCAAAATCGTCTTTTGCTTCCGGTTTTAGTTTTGTTAACGTTTGTTTAATCGTTTCAGCCATTTGGATTGAATATATCGGATCTAACCAGACATGAGGATCTACATCACCGTGCTCATGCTCATCTTCATGGGCGTGTTCATCTTCATGAGCATGTTCGTCCCCATGAGCATCGTTGGCTGGAAGCAATTCCATCCCAGCTGTTGCTTCCACGAACTTGACGTGTTCATTCTCTAGCGTTTCGACAACGCGGTCAACAAATCCTTCCATTCCTTGACCGATGTAAATGAAAGCGTCAGCATCTGCGATTTGTTGCATCGTTTTTGCCGTCGGTTCGTATGTGTGCACATCAACGCCGGGAGGATATACGCTTTCCACTTGAACGTGCTTGCCACCAATTTTTTCAGTAAAGTCTTGAAGAGGGTATACAGTTGTATAAACGATAAGTTGATCGTTTTTTTCCTCATTCTTCGATTCATTCGTCTGTTCTTGTTGCGAGCATCCAAACAATAGCAGTGTGCTCGTAAGTATAATGGATAAAATGGTTTTTACCTTCATCTTCCTCCTCCTTCCAAATAAAGAAAGATGTTTCTGATCGTCAGATAACATCTTTCTCACTCCTGTTTTATTATATCGTAATCGTTACGATTTGAAAACTATGAAACAGAAACAAATGGTGGGAGTGGATCGACAAATGTTGACCAATCTTTGCTCATTTCTTCATCTGTTAATAAGCATGTATCGAGTGAAGAAGAAATGGCTTGTTCATCCATATCGATTCCAATAAACACGAGTTCTGTCATGCGATCACCATACGTATCGTTCCATTTGGCGCGTAATTCTGGTTCTTGTTGTAAAATTTGTTCACGTTCATGTGGAGGATATGTGGCAATCCATTCGCCAGCCCCTTGAATCATAATGGACGGTCCAGCTTGAGAAAGAAGTCCGCACATATTGTTGCGCGACGCGAGCCAGAAAAATCCTTTTGCACGAACGACTTCAACCGGCCAGTTTTCAAGCCAATGCATAAGTCTTTCAGGGTGAAACGGGCGACGGCGGCGATATACGAAAGAAGAAATACCGTATTCTTCCGTCTCAGGTGTATGTTCTTCGTTTAGTTCTTTCATCCATCCAGCCGATTGACTTGCTTTTTCAAAATCAAATAAACGGGTATTTAAAATGTCATGAAGTGCCACTTTTCCGTACGTTGTTCGAATGATTTTCGCTTCTGGGTTTAATTTACGAAGAAGTGCTTCTAATTCGTCCGCATCTTCTTCCGAAATACAATCAATTTTATTTAAAATGAGCACGTTTGCAAATTCGATTTGGTCAATTAATAAATCAACGACTTCACGCACATCTGTTTCATCGATCGCTTGTTTGCGATCTAATAACGTTTCACCGGAAGCGAAATCATGCCAAAAACGATGAGCATCGACGACAGTAACCATCGTATCTAATCGACATTTCGATGTTAAATCGATCCCGAACTCCTCGTCAATGTACGTAAACGTTTGAGCAACAGGAATTGGCTCGCTAATGCCTGATGATTCGATAACGATGTAATCAATGTTGCCAGCATCAACGAGATTTTCGACTTCTTTCATTAAATCTTCTCGCAACGTACAGCAAATACACCCATTTTGAATTTGTACAAGCTTTTCTTCTGTACGCGAAAAACCGCCTTGTTTAATTAATTCAGCGTCAATATTGACTTCACTCATGTCATTGACGATGACAGCGATTTTTAATCCGTCACGATTATTTAAAATATGATTAAGCAACGTCGTTTTTCCAGAACCTAAATAGCCGCTTAATACGGTAACAGGGATTTTCATTTTCCTCCTCCTTTTGATAAAGCGTAATTATTACGATTTACAACGTTTATCATATCGAAAAAAAAAAGAGAAAGGGCAATTATTTTTGCTCTTTTTCTGGCACAGGATCAAATCCACCTGGATGAAATGGATGGCACTTTAAAATGCGTTTGATTGTTAAATAGCCTCCTTTAAGTGCACCGAAGCGACGAATCGCTTCTAATCCGTAATGCGAACAAGTCGGATAAAAGCGACATGTCGGTGGTTTTAAAGGGGAAATAAATCGTTGATAAAAACGAATGAGTAAGATGAATATATGTTTCATGTAATACGCCCGCCCCTATTTTTTCTTATTGTAACATATTTGGACGAAACAATTCCAACAAAAAAAGATGAAAAAAGTCGGACTTTTGTGTATGATAAAAACGTAACAATTGAAAAAGAGGTGACATATATGCCTTCAGTAGAAAGCTTTGAACTAGACCATTGTGCGGTCAAAGCACCGTACGTTCGCCATTGTGGTGTTCATCAAGTCGGTAGCGACGGTGTTGTGAATAAATTTGATATTCGCTTTTGTCAACCAAATAAAGAAGCGATGCAACCGGCAGCGATTCAT
Organism: Anoxybacillus kestanbolensis; assembly: GCF_001996285.1. Classification (NCBI taxonomy): domain Bacteria; kingdom Bacillati; phylum Bacillota; class Bacilli; order Caryophanales; family Anoxybacillaceae; genus Anoxybacillus; species Anoxybacillus kestanbolensis. Next base: position 8,311 of record NZ_MQAD01000013.1, read on the forward strand.
ACACTTGAACATTTACTAGCGGTGCACATTCGTAAGCATGCTGAAAAATACGCTCATTTTGATATTATCGATATTTCTCCGATGGGATGTCAAACGGGGTATTATTTAGTCGTTAGTGGCACGCCAACAGTCGAAGAAATTATTGATTTGCTTGAGGCGACGATGAATGAGGCATTGACGGTTACAGAAGTGCCAGCTGCAACGGAAAAAGAGTGCGGTCAAGCGAAATTGCACGATTTAGAAGGAGCTAAGCGACTTATGCGATATTGGCTATCGCAGCCAAAAGAACAATTGAAAAAAGTATTTGGTTAAAAAATAAAGGTTCAGATGTTACATGTCTGAACCTTTACTTTTTTCACTCGGCAATTCATCAATAGTATGTTTGTATTTGTATGCTTTTGAGGTCGTTAAAACGCTTAAAATGAGCACGACAAATACAATGATGATAGAAATAATAAAAGTGAGCAACATACATACCCCTCCATCCTCCATTTTAAATTTTAATATGAAAGCATATTGTTTTCCAAAAAATTTTTTGTTTGTTACAATGAAGAAAGGGAAAGTTTATAATCGAGGAGGGAACAAGGATGAAAGAAAAATTAATTGACATTGTCAACAAACAAATTGCGAACTGGAATGTGTTATACGTAAAATTGCACAACTACCACTGGTATGTGAAAGGACCACAGTTTTTTACGCTGCATACGAAATTTGAGGAACTATACAACGAAGCAGCTCTACATATTGATGAGCTAGCAGAGCGTTTGTTAGCGCTAGGTGGAAAACCGTTAGCGACGATGAAAGATTATTTAGCGGTAGCATCTGTACATGAAGCAAAAGGAAATGAAACGGCGGAAGAAATGGTAGCGGAAATTGTTCGCGATTTTGAAACGATGATTGAAGAATTGAAAGCTGGCATGGACTACGCAGGAGAAATTGGAGATGAAACAACAGGCGATATGCTTTTAGGCATTCATCAAAGTTTAGAAAAACATGTATGGATGCTCAAATCGTTTCTCGGATAAGGTGGGAGTGGCCCCACCTTATTTGCATGTTCAGTCGCAGATGAGTGCTTTTGTTGCATGAAAATAAATGAATCGACTCACACTAACTGTAACAAACGAAAAAGAGGTGGGTCGATGAAAAAAACGTATTATGTTTCGGTGGCACGTGGTGAGATTTCACAAGTGAAAACGGCTTCACCATGGGAATTTCGCATTGAAGCGACGGATGAAGAAATCATTCAATTACGGGAGTATTTTGATGAAATGTATTCATCCGATTGGCAATCGTTTTGGCGTGCACATGTGCCATATGTGCAATATCATTATGATCGGCCGAACGACGGGTATGACAACGCGATGAAAAAAGTGTATGAAATGATTTATGAACTTGGTGATGAAGAAGCGAAACAACAAATTGAAACGATGGGTGTCATACAGTTATAAAGGCTGTCGACAACTTTACTGTGTGGTACAATGAAGAAAACATACAGTTGAGGGTAGACGGTGATGATTGTATTTCAAGATTACTACGGATACAACGTTCGACTTTCTTTTTCTGACCATCCTTTCTCGCAGCAACCGAAACATGTTTTCGTTATTTGTCGGTACGGTGGTCGTTGGTTATTGACAAATCACGCTGTACGTGGCTTGGAGTTTCCAGGCGGGAAAATAGAGAAAGGAGAAACGCCAAAACAAGCAGCAATTCGCGAAGTAAAGGAAGAAACGGGAGGGGTCGTTGAAAAGATCACGTACATTGGACAGTATGAAGTCAACCGTCCGAATGAAACGATTGTAAAAAATATTTATTTTGCCCATGTTAAATCTTTGGAACAAAGGGAGTCGTATTTTGAAACAAATGGCCCTGTGCTCATTGAGCATATGCCAGATGAAATAGCGAAAGATGAACGATTTAGTTTTATTATGAAAGATGGCGTATGGACATATACAAAACAAGAGTTACAGCGGCGGGGAATGTTGTAAAACCCCACCGCTTTTTGACGTGTGGGGTTATGCGCCCTTCACTAATTTCTTTTCAAGCCAACTTACAAGTTGATACATGATGCTTGAAAGTAACGCGATCATAAGCAAACTTAATAAAACGAGCGTAAAGTTGAACACTTGGAATCCGTAAATAATCATATAACCGAGTCCTTGTTTTGAGACGAGAAATTCACCAACGATGACACCAACCCAAGATAGACCAACGTTTACTTTTAACGTTGAAATGATTGTTGGGAAGGAGGCAGGTAAAATGGCCTCTGTAAACCACTGTCGTTTCGTTGCTCCGAATGTTCGAAGCACTTTTATATAGTTTGCATCGACTTCTTTAAATGAGGTGTAAACGACAATCGTTGTAATGATGATCGAAATGATCGCTCCCATTGCGACGATCGATGTCATATTCGGTCCGAGTGCGACGATTAAAATCGGACCGAGCGCTACTTTTGGCATCGCGTTTAAAATGACTAAATACGGATCAACGATGTGAGAGATGCGCGGAAACCACCAAAGTATTGCTGCAAAACAAACACCGATCATCGTTCCGGCGATAAAGCCCAGCACCGTCTCTGTTAATGTGACGGTCGTGTGTGTTAGCAATGTATGATCGCGTATTTTGGCGATAAACAAATGCCAAATGGAAGACGGGGAGCTAAATAATAACGGATCAATCCAATGAAATCGGCTTGCGATTTCCCATAAACTAAAAAACGTAATGACAATGATTACTTGAAAAAAACGGACGATTTGTTTTTCCTGTTTTTCATATGCCATATATTGATCATATATACGTTGCAACCACTCATGTTTGTTCAATGCTCTCTAACTCCTTCCAAATCATTTGAAAGAGCGGTGAAAAATCTGGATGTTGGCGAGCTTGAAATGGTGTACAAGCTTTTAATGAGTCTGGAACAGTAACAATTCGTTTAATTTTTCCGGGTTTTGCGGTAAATAAAACGATCCGATCGCTCATCGCAATCGCTTCACCGATATCGTGTGTGACAAGAAGTGCTGTTTTTCGATATTGTTTTAACGTCTCCCATACAAGATCTTCAAGTTTAAGCTTTGTTTGGTAATCAAGTGCTGAAAACGGTTCGTCTAACAATAAAATTTTCGGATCGGTTGCGAGTGTGCGAACAAGTGCTGCGCGCTGACGCATTCCTCCCGATAATTCATAAGGGTAACGATCGTCCACGTCACGCAAACCGATTTGATGTAGAAGGGAGAGCGTTTGCTTTCTCGTTTTCTCGCTATATTTGCCTGTCAGTTTTAATCCGAGTGTCACGTTTTGTTCAATCGTTTTCCATGGAAACAAATAATCGTGTTGAAGCATATATCCGATCGTTTGGCTCATCGTGTGAATTTCTTTTCCTTCGATAAGCACACGACCTTTTGTTGGTTTGATGAGCCCCGCCACAATTGAAAGAAGCGTTGTTTTTCCACAGCCGCTTGGGCCGAGAAAGGAGACAAACTCTCCTCTCTCGACAGTTAGCGATAGATGATCAAGCGCCAATACGGCAGATTGCTTTGTGACGTAGGCGTGCATCACTTGATCAATTGTTAAAATGGGCATGATGTTCACCTACTTTTTCGCTTTTTCAGCGAACGATGTATTCACTAAAATGGAATGCTCAATGTACGATGGCAACTCGTTTGCTTCTTTCATAATGTTTTGAAGATGGTTCCATTCTTCTTCATCTAAAATCGGATCAGTTGCGTATGAACCTTGTTGTTTATAGCGATCGACGACTTTTTCAATGAGAGCGATATCTGTATTTTCAAAGTACGGTTGAATGACTGTTGCAATTTCTTTCGCATCGTGTGTTTGCACCCATTGTTGAGCTTTATAAAGAGCTCGTGTGAATTTATCAATCACATCTTTATTTTTTTCAATGAAGCTTTGTTTCGCCATAAATGTCGTATATGGGAGATGACCAGATTCCGTTCCGAATGAAGCGACAATATATCCTTTTCCTTCTTGTTCAAAAATGCTAGCAGTTGGCTCAAATAGTTGGACGAAATCGCCTGTTCCGCTTGCAAATGCATTGGCAATATTAGCAAAATCAATATTTTGGATGAGATTTAAGTCTTTGTGTGGGTCAATGCCGTGTTGTTTGAGAACGTATTCTCCGATCATTTGTGGCATGCCGCCTTTTCTTTGCCCCAAAAATGTGCTTCCTTTTAGTTGATCCCATGTAAAGTTGGCGATTGGTTCACGTGAAACTAAAAATGTACCATCGGTCTGTGTCAATTGCGCGAAATTGATGACCGGATCAACAGCTCCTTGGCTATACACGTAAATGGACGTTTCGGAACCGACAAGCGCAATATCCGCTCCGTTTGATAAAAGTGTCGTCATCGTTTTATCGCCGCCCCACGTTGTATTTAGCTCAATATGAAGCCCTTCTTCAGCAAAAAAACCTTTTTCAATTGCCACGTATTGTGGAGCGTAAAAAATGGATCGAGTTACTTCTGCAACGCGTAACGTTTTTACATCATTTGATGAGCAGGCTGTAAGTAAAAACATTAAAATAATGAGCAAAAACCCCCATTTTCGCATGTGTTTCCCCTCTTTCCTGTCGTTTGCTTTATCGTATGCGCCTAATAAAAATGTGTGAATGATCTAAAAAGAAAACCGCCGAGCACATCCCCCGACGGTTTAATTAATCGAATGCAAAGCAATTAATTCATATGTAACGATCGTTGTTTCGTTTTCAAAGGTAAGTTTTTTGACAATCGCTTTTCCCGTTGTTTCTCCGTGTTTTGTTCGTCTTACTTCTAATGGGACATCAAGCGGATATAAACGATAGCCTTCTTTTTGTAATACAAATAAGTTGTGTTCAATTCGTTTTTCTTTTCCATTTGTGACGATCATTGTTTGTACTTCTAACGGCATACCCATGGGATCACTCCATATTCCACATTTTTACCTTCATTGAAACACATTTATGACGATTACACAACTACATTTCATGATTTGTAACTATATCATATAAATAAATCATATGACCTAATGATAAATTTTATTGACAGGACAAGAATATAAATGATACGATGGCAATAAGCTTTCAAAGGAGATGTTTGAATATTCATTTCTTTTTAAAGCGAAGTGTTCACGTATGAGGGGAGTTTTTTGTTACATGAAACAATTTCATTCATTTGGGTGGTATGCGGCTCGCATTGCCCCGTATTTGCCTGAGGAAGCGTTCCGTCCTGTTCCGTCTCGTCTGTTTGGTGGTCTTGCTTACATGCTCGTTTTAGTTAGCAGCATTGTCACGATTTCTTTATTTGATCTCCATTGGTTATGGAACGGATTGCTTTCAGTTGTTATTGGATTTTGTTTTGCTGGTTTAGGGTTTTTAGGACATGAAATTTTGCATGGAACAGTTGTCAAACGGGCGTGGCTTCGTGATTTGTTAGGAGGCATTGCATTTTTGCCACTTTGCACAGGTCCAAAGTTGTGGAGAAAATGGCATAACGCAACGCATCATGTGCATACACAACATGAGGAACTTGATCCGGATGCGTGGCCGACGATCAAACGTTTAGCTCAAAGTCGTTTCCTCCGTTGGATTTATCGCATTCCGTTTCCGATTCGTGCGGCTTTTTCGTTCTTGTCTTTAGCAGGGATGTTTACAGTTCATTCGCTTCATATGCTTCTTCATTTTTGGAAGGAGTTTGAAAAAGGAAGTCGTCGTGCCGTATTCTGGCAATTTGTCTTACCATGGTCGGTATGGATTGGATTATTGTTGATGATCGGAGTAGAAAAATGGCTCTTTGCGTTCGTTCTTCCACTACTTATTGGAAATGCGATCGTGATGGGATACATTTCAACAAACCATCGTTTAAATCCGCTCGTTCCAGTTAACGATCCATTAGCAAACAGCTTAACTGTCATCGTTCCAAAGTGGGTTGACGTATTGCATTTTAACTTTTCGCACCATACAGAACATCATTTGTTCCCAGCGATGAGTTCAAAATATTATCCGCTCGTTAAACAATATATTAAACAACTATGGCCGGATCGTTATTATGAAATGCCGATGACAAAAGCGTTAATTGCGCTATGGAAAACACCACGGCTTTATCACGAACAAACAGAACTAATTGAGCCGCGTGAAGGATATGTATACGGCACGCTTGGATATGGATTAAATATAGATGACCTTTCGCATAAAGTGAAGGAAAATGTTGTAGGAAAAATGGTGAAAGAAAAGTAAAGCGTCGCATCTCGGCGCTTTTTGTTTTCTTGCATGTTTTATTATAGGGGAAATATATAATTGAAAGCTATTTCATTTTTTCTTTTAATTTGCTTATGATGTAATTTTTCGTTTTTTCGTCATAAACGCCATGTCTATTGCCGCCTGAAAACATCAAGTTGACTCGTTTTACAGCATCTTGCGTTTTTTGACCGAACACGCCGTCTTCTGCTCCGCATTTAAAATGAATCGTATTTAACGCTTGCTGTAAGATGCGTACGTCCTCGCCACGATCGCCATATCGAAGTACTTTATTCGGAAGTTTATTAATCAGTTGTTCGATTGGATTTTGTTGCTTCGGTGTTTGATTAGATGGTTGTGATGGAGGGTTGGTTGCTTCTTTCTTTACTTGTTTTTCAATGATAATTTGTTGGCCAGGCTGTAACGTTCTTGGATTGACGTCAGGATTTAGACGCAATAACGTTTTGACGCTTACTCCTGTTTTTTGACTAATTGCCCATAGTGTATCCCCTTGTTCGATAGTATACAGTTTGACGTCTTCTTTTATTTCGATGTTTTCTTTTTCTGCTAATACTTGCGCATAGTTAAAACAAGGACATTGCTTCCATTCGTATCCTTTTAGTTCGTTATGTCCTTTCACATCTTTATAGTTTGGTAATATATTTACAAGTGTTTTGTATAACGCTTTTAGCGATTGTTTTTGTTCATTCGTCGGTTGTTGTGTGCGAAAATCACCTGTTAAACAAATGCCAATGCAGTAAGGGTTATGATTGCCGACATGGTAGCTAATCGTTTCTAAGTCGTTGCAAAAATGAATCGTTCCGTCTTGTTCAATGACAAAATGGTATCCAATTCCGGGCCATCCTTTACTAACGTGATAATTAGCAAACGCGAATGCGGAACCTGTTTTCGTTAAACTATGATGAATAATAATATGTGTTTTTTGTTGAATCGTCGTCTTTTTGTACGAACGTCCGGAACGAGTAGGGAGAAGATGGCGTATATCTTTTAATTGGGGGAGAGCAAGTAGTTCGTTCATTTTTTAGCCTCCTTTTGTTCGTTTTTATATACTACTATATGTTCCAATTTCGTAAATGGTTTGTACGAAACAATAAAAAAAGAAAAAAGCTGCCAAAACAGGCAGCTTTTGTTGTTTACGCGATTGGCCCACCGAGTTTTTCGATGCGTGGATCAACGTTTGTGAATTTTTTAAAGTTTTCCCGGAACTTCGCCGCAAGCTCTTTTGCTTTTTGTTCATATGCTTCCTGATCTGCCCATGTGCTTTTCGGTTGTAACACTTCATCAGGCACACCGGGAACGTGAAGCGGGATATGAAGACCGAAAATAGGATCTTGAACGGTTTCTACGTTGTTTAATTCTCCTTCTAACGCTGCTTTTACCATCGCGCGTGTATACGATAGCTTCATTCGTTCACCAACGCCGTATCCACCACCAGTCCAACCGGTGTTTACTAAAAACACTTGAACACCGTGGGCGTCAATTTTTTGACCAAGCATGTCTGCGTAACGCGTTGCAGGAAGCGGTAAAAACGGTGAACCGAAGCATGTAGAAAATGTTGCTTCCGGCGCTGTCACTCCGCGTTCTGTGCCCGCTAATTTGCTCGTATAGCCGCTTAAGAAATGGTACATTGCTTGTTCTTTCGTTAATTTACTAATTGGCGGCAATACGCCGAACGCATCTGCTGTTAAAAAGACGATTGTATGCGGATGGCCAGCAACGCTCGGCTGCACGATATTATCCATCGCTTCGAGCGGATATGCTGCGCGCGTATTTTCAGTTAATGTTGCATCGTCATAGTTTGGTATGCGCGTGTCTGGGTCAACGATGACGTTTTCTAATACAGAGCCGAAGCGAATCGCATCAAAAATTTGTGGCTCTTTTTCACGTGATAAGTTAATGCATTTGGCATAACATCCACCTTCAATATTAAAAACACCGTTGTTTGACCAACCGTGCTCGTCATCGCCAATTAGGCGACGGTTTGGATCAGCAGAAAGCGTTGTTTTTCCTGTACCAGATAAACCGAAAAAGAGCGCGACATCACCTTCTTGACCGACGTTTGCTGAACAGTGCATCGGGAAGATTCCTTGTTCTGGCAATAAAAAGTTCATGACAGAGAAAATGGATTTTTTCATTTCACCAGCATATTCTGTTCCACCAATTAGTACAGTGCGGCGCTCGAATGAGATGATAATAAACGTTTCTGAGCGCGTGCCGTCAATAGATGGATCAGCTTTAAATGTTGGTGCAGAAATGACTGTAAATTGTGGTTCATGTGTTTGTAATTCTTCCGCTGTTGGACGAATGAACAATTGATGAGCAAATAAGTTATGCCAAGCAAATTCGTTGACCACTTGAATCGGCAAACGATAAGCTGGATCTGCGCCTGCAAAGCCATTAAATACAAATAGTTCTTCTTTTGTCATTAAATAATCGATCACTTTGTTGTAAAGCTTATCAAATACCTCTTCAGAAATAGGTTGATTGACAGTTCCCCAATCAATTTTATGTTTCACAGACGGTTCTTCGACAATATATTTATCCTTTGGAGAACGGCCTGTATATTTTCCAGTTGTTGCACAAATTGCTCCTGATGAAGTTAGGATGCCTTCTTTCCGAGTTAGTACTTTTTCTACTAGTCGTGGTACAGATAAGTTATGAAAAACCCCATCCCTTTGTAAGAGTGTTGATAATTTGTTTGTCAGTTCAATGGAATTCATTGGACAAAACCTACCTTTGTTTGATTTATCTTTATGTAAAAAGTATAACACATTTTGATAAATAGTCCATACTAATTATTGTATTTTTCTTCAGTTTAATTTCAAAATAATCCATATAGAAAAACGTTGACTCGTTTCGTACGGATGTGGTATGATGCTGAAATGAACGGATACTCTTATCCCGAGTTGGTGGAGGGAGACAGGCCCGATGAAACCCAGCAACCGTCACATACGTGAAAAGGTGCTAACCTGTGGCAAGGGAACGCCCTTGAACGATAAGAGTGAAAGGCGCAGACAAATGCAAAAACCTTTCCTCTGAGGGAAAGGTTTTTTTCACGATAGACCATAATAAGAGGGATGAGTACCGTATCATTTGTCATTATACTGAGGAGGAATGTTTGAATGCCTAAACGTCGTCTGTTTACATCTGAATCTGTAACGGAAGGGCATCCGGATAAAATTTGTGACCAAATTTCCGATGCGATTTTAGATGCGATTTTAGCAAATGATCCAAATGCGCGTGTTGCGTGCGAAACGAGTGTAACAACAGGACTTGTTTTAGTGAGCGGAGAAATTACAACATCTACATATGTAGACATTCCGAAAATTGTCCGTGAAACGATTCGTGGAATTGGCTATACGCGTGCAAAATACGGTTTTGACGCAGATACGTGCGCCGTATTAACATCCATTGATGAACAATCTCCAGATATTGCGATGGGTGTTGATAAAGCGTTAGAAGCTCGTGAAGGACAAATGACAGATGAAGAAATCGAAGCGATCGGTGCAGGAGACCAAGGATTAATGTTTGGTTTTGCGTGCAACGAAACGAAAGAGCTTATGCCGCTTCCAATTTCACTTGCCCATAAACTTGCGCGCCGTTTAGCAGAAGTGCGTAAAGAAGACATTTTACCATACTTACGCCCGGACGGAAAAACGCAAGTGACAGTAGAGTATGATGAAAACGGCAAACCTGTACGCATTGATACGATCGTTGTTTCCACACAACATCATCCAGAAATTACGCAAGATCAAATTGTGCGCAACATTAAAGAACATGTCATTCAACCTGTCGTTCCAGCGGAGTTGATCGATGAAAACACAAAATATTTCATTAACCCAACAGGTCGTTTCGTCATCGGTGGTCCACAAGGTGACGCAGGGTTAACAGGACGCAAAATTATCGTTGACACTTACGGTGGTTATGCTCGTCACGGCGGTGGGGCTTTCTCAGGAAAAGACCCAACGAAAGTAGATCGCTCGGCAGCATATGCGGCTCGTTACGTAGCGAAAAACATTGTCGCAGCAGGTCTTGCGGATAAATGTGAAGTGCAATTAGCATATGCGATCGGTGTGGCGCAACCTGTATCGATCTCAATCGACACGTTCGGCACAGGCAAAGTATCTGAGGATGTATTAATTGAAGTGGTGCGCAACAACTTCGACCTTCGCCCAGCAGGCATTATTAAAATGCTCGATCTCCGTCGCCCGATTTATAAGCAAACAGCAGCTTATGGTCACTTCGGTCGCACAGATATCGACCTTCCTTGGGAGCGTACAGATAAAGCGGAAGCGTTAAAACAACAAGCGTTACAGTTAGCGAAGTAAGGAAAAGAGGAGAGTTACAAGATGTAGCTCTCCTTTCCTATTTTTTAAGTAAGAACAGAAAATGAAGCAATACCAAATAGCGTACCGAGCATACAACCGGCAAGTACATCAGACGGATAATGAAGCCCTAAATAAATGCGCGACACGGCAACGCTAACAGCAATAGGTAAAAGACAAACAGCAAGCGCTGGAGCGTATAGTAAAAACGGAACGATGACAGAAAATATTGCAGTCGTATGTCCTGATGGAAATGAATGGTCAGTTAATGGGTTTTTTGTTACTTTCGTTTTATGTAGTGAAATATACGGTCGTTTGCGAGGATATATTTTTTTCATCATTGCGACAGGAATATGGCTAAGTGCTAAGGCGATCGCACTTGCGATAGCAGTATCGCGCCATTCATCCCGCAATAGCCAAATGGCTAGCATAACCGATGTAATTGAAAATGTAGCCCCTCCAACGTGTGTAATTGAACGAAAATAGGTGTTTAGCCATTTTTGATCAAAATAACGATTAATGCTGTAAAATAACTTGCACTCCCAATCGTACCATTTTCGTAACATAAGCAAATCCCCCTGATTTTATGATAAAATACATATGTGAAGTCAATAATAAAACAATGTAAAAATACCACGCTTATTTGTCGCGTGGTTTGTTTACTTGAAGTGATTTATAATATTGTCCTTTTTCGACATATTCGCGACGAATGCGTGCCATTTCACGCTCATCTTCTTCAGTTAATTCACGAATCACTTTCGCAGGACGACCGAATGCAAGTGTGCGTGGCGGGATTTTTTTTCCTTGTGGAACGAGGCTACCAGCGCCGATAAACGCACCTTCACCAATTTCGGCACCGTCTAAGACGATCGAACCCATGCCGATGAGTGCGCCTCTTTTGATGATCGCACTATGCAAAATGACTTGATGTCCGATGGTGACATCATCTTCAATGATCAGTGGATTGTTTGGGCTTTGGTGAAGGACAGAGTTGTCTTGGATGTTTACACGGTTGCCGATGATCGTTGGTGCGACATCTCCACGAATGACAGTGTTAAACCAAACACTCGTTTCCTCTCCAATTGTTACATCACCTGTAATAGTGACGTAATCGGCGATGAAAGCAGAACGTGCAATGTTTGGTGTGTGTTCTTTATATGGATAAATCATTTCACTCGTCCCTTTCGTTTCGTTTTGTTATATTTAGTGTACAAATTTTTCGGCTATTCGTAAACATAAAGGAGGGGTGTATATGTGGAAATGGGAAGGAGAAAATGCAAAAGGAACGATTGTGATCGTTCACGGTGCAGCTGAGCATCATGGACGATATAAATGGCTTATTGAAATGTTTCGCATGCACGGTTTTCATGTTGTTGCAGGAGATTTACCAGGGCAAGGAACGACATCACGCAGTCGAAGAGGACATATTGATTCCTTTGACGAATATATCGAAGCGGTTGCCAGTTGGGTGCATGAAGCAAGCGTGTATGAACAGCCTGTTTTTTTACTCGGTCACAGCATGGGTGGGCTCGTCGTCATTCGTACATTGCAAGAAAAGCGTCTTCCTGTGCGCGGTGTCATTTTATCTTCTCCATGTTTAGGGCTCGTTCACTATCCGTCCAAAGCACTTGAAATCGCTTCGCACATTTTAAATGTTATTCATCCGAAAAAGCGTTTTCCATCAGGGTTAAAGGTGGAGATGGCGACTCGAAATGAAGAAGTGCGTGAGATGGATAAAAACGATTCATTATACGTGACGAAAGTGTCTGTTCGTTGGTATCGTGAGCTAGTCAAAGCCATTCGGATTGCTCATGATAAAATTGCGGACTTACCAGACGTTCCGATGCTTGTCATGCAGGCGGGAGATGATAAAATTGTCGATAAAAGTGCAGTGAAATCATGGTTTGATCAGTTGACGGTAAGTGAAAAAGTGTATAAAGAATGGCCAAAACTATATCACGAGATTTTTAACGAACTTGAACGTGAACAAGTATTTTTATATGCCCATACGTTTTTAACTTTGCAGCTGCAAAGGGGTGAACTCATTGAACGTTCCAACAAATCCGTTTAGTCTAATGCGAGCTGTCTATCATCGCGTTTTTCCGCTTGTTCACCGGGAACTAGCCGTTTGGAAAAAAAGAGCAGAAGCTATTCCAGATGAAGAATTGCGCAAACAAGCGTTAGCGAGCATCGCAACAAAAACGTTTCATTGCGAAGGGGGCGCGATTTTAGCTTTACTGGCGGGAAAAGAAATGGAGCGATGCATTCGTTTTATCGTTGCTTATCAAACGATTAGCGATTACCTCGATAATTTATGCGATCGCAGTACGTCGCTTGATCCGACTGACTTTCGTGCGTTGCACGATTCAATGATCCATGCGTTAACGGTCGGGGCAAAAAAAGAGGCATATTATCGTTATCGTGCCGAACAAGATGACGGTGGCTATTTGCATGCTCTTGTCGATACGTGCCAAGAAATGTTGGAAGGAGTTCAACATTATGAAGTGATCACTCCATTTTTACATGAACTTGCATCATATTATTGTGACTTACAAGTACATAAACATGTAAAAAAAGAGGAGCGCATTCCGCGCTTGAAGCAATGGTTCGCTAAACATGAAGCATCGTTGCCGAAAATGGAGTGGTACGAATTTTCCGCTTGTTCTGGTTCAACGCTCGGTATTTTTTGTCTAGTTGCTTACGCCTGCAACGATGCGTTCGATCAGCTTCTTGCACAACGTGTGCGCAACAGCTATTTTCCATACGTACAAGGGCTGCACATTTTGCTTGATTATTTCATTGATCAAGAGGAAGACCGACAAGGTGGAGATTTAAATTTTTGCTTTTATTATCCGAATGAGGAGACGCTATTTGCTCGTTTACGTCATTTCATTGAAGAGGCAGATCGCCATATTGCACAATTGCCACATCGTGAATTTCATCGCTTTATTCATCGTGGCTTGCTCGGATTATATTTGTCAGATGAAAAAGTGCATGAGCAAGAAACCATTCGTAAACTAGCGAAACAATTGTTGCGTTCTGGCGGCATGACATCTCACTTCTTTTACTGGAATGGCCGAATGTATCGAAAATGGCAAAGATGGATGTATGCGTGAAGAAAATGGGTGTATAATGGAAGAAAAGAAAAGAGGGATGAATATGTCGTTGCCTCGCTTTTCGCATGTGACATATGAACAATATTTAATGATGCGCCAAAATAGTGATGAAAGGTTAGAATATATTAATGGCGTTGTTTATATGACACCTTCGCCCAGCATTCAACATCAACTTGTATCGAGCAATCTTCATACGATATTTGGAAATTATTTAAAAGGAAAGACATGTAAAGTATTTGCGGCCCCAACAGATATTGAACTAGTGAGTGAGAAATGTTCCGAGCGAAAACTTGTCATTCCTGACTTAAGTATTATTTGTGATCCATCAGGATTTACAGATACAAAATATATTGGCGTTCCAACGCTAATTGTTGAAATACTCAGTCCTTCGAATCAAGCGCACGATTTAGTGACGAAATTTAATTTATATATGGAGTACGGTGTAAAAGAATATTGGATCGTTAATCCGATGAAACAAGCAGTTACTGTTTATGCATTAAATGAAGACGGACTGTACGAGCAGGCAGATATTAAGGTGAGCATAGGGATTGTTCAATCTGTTTCCTTTTCGGATCTGTTTGTTGATTTAGAAGAAATATTTCACTAACGAAACAAAAGTAGCGATAGGGAGAACCGATCGCTACTTTTTTACCTCTTCTCAATCGCAACAATAAACGGTGGATGATTGATTTGATTTATAAATTCGTATCGTACGACGTGTGCACGTTGTTGATCGATTGTTGAAACGTATTGCAAAAGGGCATCACGTTCGATTGCTCCTTCGGGATGACCGTGGTAAATGACGAGAACGATGATTCCTTCCGGAGCCATGATGTCCAGCAATTGTTCAATCGCAGCAATTGTTGAGTTTGGCTTTGTGACAATTTGTTTATCTCCCCCGGGCAAATAACCGAGATTAAACATCGCTCCGGTAATGCGTCCTTTATATTCGGAAGGGATATGCGCATCAAGTTCCGCGTGGCTTGCTTGCACAAGTGTGACACGTGTTTCCATATGATGTTCGTGCAATCGCTTTGTCGTATTTTCAATCGCTTGCGCTTGAATATCGAAACCAAACACATGTCCAGACTGGCCAACACGTTCCGCTAAATAAAGCGTATCGTGGCCGTTGCCTACCGTTGCATCGACGACGATATCGCCCTCTTTGACTGCTAAGTCGATAAGCGAGCGCGCAAACGGCAAAATGCGCATCAGTTTCATCATCTTTCTTCCTTTCGCACATATTTTTTCCCTTGATAACTATTGCGTCGCTCTAATTCAGCATCGATGGCGTTTAACACTTCCCACTTATTGACGCTCCACATCGGACCAATCATTAAATCGATCGGGCCGTCCCCTGTAATCCGATGAACAATCATCTCTGGCGGCAATACTTCTAACTGATCACAAACGAGTTGAACATACTCATCGAACGTTAAAAAGCGAAGCATTCCTTTTTCATATTGTTTCACCATCGGCGTTCCTTTTAACAAATGGAGCAAATGGATTTTAATCCCTTGCACATCTAAATGAGCGACCGTCTTTGCTGTTTCCATCATCATGTCATACGTTTCAAGCGGTAATCCGTTAATAATATGGGCACAAACGCGAATGCTATGTTTACGTAGCTTTTGTACTCCTTCTACATAGCACGAAAAGTCATGTGCGCGGTTAATTAAAGTAGCGGTTTGTTCATGAACGGTTTGCAAGCCAAGCTCGACCCATAAATACGTTCGCTCATTCAATTCGGCTAAATAGTCAACGACATCGTCAGGTAAACAATCGGGGCGTGTAGCGATTGATAAACCGACGACCCCTTCTAAATGTAACACCGATTCGAATTTTTCACGCAAGACGTCAACGGGTGCATGCGTATTTGTGAACGCTTGAAAATAGGCGATGTATTTGCCATCTTTCCATTTCGTATGCATTTTTTCTTTAATCGTATGAAATTGCGTTACTAAGTCGTCCGTTCGTCTACCTGCAAAATCACCGGAACCGGCAGCGCTACAAAATGTGCAACCGCCATACGCGACGGTGCCATCACGATTCGGACAATCAAATCCTGCATCAAGCGACACTTTAAACACTTTTTCACCGAACGTTTGGCGTAAATGATAATTCCATGTATGGTATCGTTTCTTGTCGTTTGTATATGGAAAAGGATTCATGTTTATCACCTCGCATCATTTTAGCATTGTAGCACGTTTCAAACGAGAAGCTCAACAGTGCTGTGATAAATGACAAGAAAATGTACAAACTATAAAGCGATACGAAAGAAAGGAAGGGATGCGTATGGCAACAAGACAGTCGATGGATGAATTTTTGCAGCATTGTGAAGATGTGCTTCGCTATGCAAAAGAGCAATATACAGAAGCAAGCAAGCTTGAACATTATAACGATACAGAATATGTAAAAGCCCAGCAAATGCTCGAACATGCGGTGACCGATTTGGCGCATTTTTCGTTAAGTTGTAACGCCCAACAGCGCGAGCAATTGCATCGCATGCGCCTGCAGCTTGAACAATTACAAAACGATATGATTTTACTTCGTCACTAGGAGGAAAACGATGAAAAAACGTTCGAAACAAAACAATCCAGAACAAAAAACGTTGCATGCGAAAGATTTCGGTGATCCGGTAAAAGAAGTGAAACAAAGGAATGCGAAAAAAGGGCAAGAAGCAAAAGCGGAATATCATAATGAAACGTAATTTCCCCACTCGGACATGCTCCGGGTGGGGGATAGTTTAGTTTTGCTTCAAAATGTCATCTAGTTTTTCTTTGGTAAGGTTTGTCACCCCGTAAAAAACAGGATCAATATATGTGCTTGATGCTTTTCCTGCTAATTCATATTCAATTTTTGGTGAAACAATATAAAAGTGAGCGTTTTGTTCTGTCTTTTCAGCAAGAGTAAAATACATATTTATTGTTTCGTTTGGACTTACACTCTGTTTTTCCGATTTATCGTTTATTTTTACATCTTTTGTCTGTAAATAAGTGTTTTCTACAGTTACACGCTTTATTTGGATCGTATGCTTTGAAACGTTTTTCAGCTTTGCTTGAAAAAATTGCGTATTTGGATAAGCTGTCACATACTCATTTTGTGGAGTAAATATTCCTTTCTCGTCTACAGCTAACTTAATTTGACCGATCGGGAATGTCTCTTTATATTTTTGATCAAATATGAGAGTTATTTTAGATAGTGTCGCGCTACTTACTTCTTTTAAACGTAAATTTACAGCGATATTAAATAATTGAAAGTCTTTGTATTTATCACCTTTGATAAGATCATATTGCATGTCATCGATTGCGTGTGAGATTTCGGGAAAATCGATAGATGTTACGTTTGTTAGAGGGCTGTCACTTAATAAAATGAAGTTAAGAACAAAAGGAGCATCTTTTTTTGCTACATATACACCGTCCCATTTCCCGAAAACAATAAATTTTTTCATTTGTTCCGACTGGCATCCGAGAATAAGAAAACTGATGAGAATAGAGAAGATGAGAAAAAATTTTTTCATCATTTATTGTCAACTCCCTTTCATTTTAGTGTATAATAACCTAATCATAATAAAATAACTACCTGAAATATTTTTAATTATTTTATACTTTTTGTATCATGTGTATCATCTATATGATTGAGTAGCCATGCTTAAATACACTTGCAACGAGGGTGTAAATTTTTTAAAATAATGTGTATAATGAAATAATGGAAAATGACGGTGAAAAGGAGTAGTAGTAAACAAATGGTCGGCAGAGAGTTGACGGGTGGTGCGAGTCAACCGAAGTTTGTTTACGAACTCGCCTTGGAGTCGCGTGTGCGAATGAAGTAGCATGCGCCGTGAATCTGCGTTAATGATGAAAGTGAGTGCACGATTCGTGCGCTAACAAGGGTGGTACCGCGGGAGAATCCTCTCGTCCCTTTTTGGGATGGGAGGTTTTTTGTTTTTCATTTTTGTTAAAAATGGATTAAAAGGAGGTTTGTCACGTGAGTTTTAATCATCGAGAAATCGAAAAAAAATGGCAAAAGTATTGGGAAGAAAATAAAACGTTTAAAACGACAGAAGACGACGGAAAGCGAAAGTTTTATGCGCTTGACATGTTCCCATATCCATCAGGGGCGGGATTGCACGTTGGTCATCCAGAAGGATATACAGCAACGGACATTTTAGCGCGTATGAAACGCATGCAAGGGTATAACGTATTGCATCCGATGGGGTGGGATGCGTTCGGATTGCCAGCGGAGCAATACGCACTGGATACAGGAAATGATCCAGCCGAATTTACAGAAAAAAATATTAACAACTTCCGCCGTCAAATTAAATCGCTCGGTTTTTCATATGACTGGGATCGCGAAGTGAATACAACTGATCCGAACTATTACAAATGGACACAATGGATTTTCCTAAAGCTATATGAAAAAGGATTAGCGTACATGGATGAAGTGCCGGTCAATTGGTGCCCAGCATTAGGAACGGTATTAGCGAATGAAGAAGTGATCGATGGAAAAAGCGAGCGCGGGGGACATCCAGTCATTCGTAAGCCGATGAAACAATGGATGCTTCGCATTACGGCATATGCGGACCGTTTACTTGAAGATTTAGAAGAATTAGACTGGCCTGAAAGCATAAAAGAAATGCAACGCAACTGGATCGGCCGTTCTGAAGGGGCAAATATTCATTTTCAAGTTGATGGACATGATGAAACGTTTACGGTGTTTACAACGCGTCCAGATACGTTATTTGGAGCCACTTATGCGGTGCTTGCCCCTGAACATCCGCTCGTTGAAAAAATTACAACACCTGAGCAAAAAGAAGCGGTTGAAGCTTATTTAAAACAAATTCAAAGCAAAAGTGATCTTGAGCGAACGGATTTAGCGAAAGAAAAAACAGGTGTATTTACAGGAGCTTACGCGATCAACCCAGCCAATGGGGAAAAATTGCCGATTTGGATCGCAGATTACGTGTTAATGAGCTACGGTACAGGCGCCATCATGGCGGTACCAGCGCATGATGAGCGCGATTATGAATTTGCAGAAAAATTCAATTTGCCGATCAAACAAGTCGTTGCCGGTGGCGACATTTCAAAAGAAGCGTACACAGGCGATGGAGAACATATTAACTCTGATTTCTTAAACGGTTTAAATAAAGAAGAAGCAACGAAAAAAATGATCGAATGGCTAGAGGCCAACGGAAAAGGAGAGAAAAAAGTATCGTATCGCCTTCGCGATTGGTTATTTAGCCGCCAACGTTATTGGGGCGAACCGATTCCGATTATCCATTGGGAAGACGGAACGATGACACCAGTGCCAGAAGAAGAATTGCCGCTTGTATTGCCGAAGACAGATGAAATTAAACCGTCAGGCACAGGAGAGTCTCCACTAGCAAACATCGAAGAATGGGTGAACGTTGTTGACCCGAAAACAGGCAAAAAAGGTCGCCGCGAAACGAATACGATGCCACAGTGGGCAGGAAGCTGCTGGTACTACTTGCGTTACATCGATCCGCATAACGATAAACAATTAGCCGATCCTGAAAAGCTAGAAAAATGGCTACCTGTTGACATCTATATTGGCGGGGCAGAACATGCCGTATTGCACTTGTTATACGCGCGTTTTTGGCATAAGTTTTTATATGATATTGGCGTTGTACCGACAAAAGAGCCATTCCAAAAGCTATTCAACCAAGGGATGATTCTTGGGGAAAACAATGAAAAAATGAGCAAATCAAAAGGAAATGTCGTCAATCCAGACGATATTGTTGAAAGTCATGGGGCGGACACATTACGTTTATACGAAATGTTTATGGGTCCTTTAGAAGCATCGATTGCATGGTCGACAAAAGGTCTGGACGGTGCACGTCGCTTTTTAGATCGTGTATGGCGCTTATTTGTTGAAGAAAACGGTGAATTAAATCCAAAAATCGTTGACAATCCAGAAACAGATACGCTTGAACGCGTATATCATCAAACAGTGAAAAAAGTAACCGAAGATTACGAAGCGCTTCGTTTCAATACAGCGATTTCACAGTTAATGGTGTTTATTAATGAAGCATATAAAGCACCTATATTGCCAAAAGCGTATATGGAAGGATTCGTAAAACTGTTATCGCCAGTTTGTCCGCACATTGCTGAAGAGTTGTGGGAAAAACTAGGTCATAGCAACACGATTGCTTACGAAGCTTGGCCAGCATACGATGAAGCGAAATTAGTTGAAGATGAAGTTGAAATCGTCATTCAAGTGAATGGAAAAGTACGTACAAAACTACATGTGCCAGCTGATGCAACGAAAGAACAACTTGAGCAATTAGCAATGGAAGATGAAAAAATTAAAGAACAAATTGAAGGAAAAACAGTGCGTAAAGTGATCGCTGTACCAGGAAAATTAGTGAACATTGTTGCAAATTAATGTACAAAGCCTCTCGCACATGTGGTGGGGGGCTTTCGCTAAAGAAAGGGAGAGATGGATGAAAGAAATGACAGCCGCTCAATTAAAACAAATAATGCAAACGGGAGAGCGTGTCCATATCATTGATGTACGCGAAGATGAAGAAGTCGCTTTCGGAATGATTCCATCAGCGATTCATATAAAGATGGGGGACATTCCTGAACGAATGAGTGAACTAGACAAACAGAAAACATATGTGATTATTTGTCGTTCTGGCGTGCGTAGTGAACACGTTTGCCGTTATTTAGAGGCACATGGGTATGATGTTTGTAATGTCATTGATGGCATGCTTGGCTGGAATGGAGAACTTGTATAACATAGAAGGAACCAATAAGATCGCTTGATCGGCGATCTTATTGGTTTGCATACATAGCAGCATGCATACCTGCAAGCCGACCGGTCACGAGCGCCGCGGTAATATTATAGCCACCTGTATAGCCGTGAATATCTAAAATTTCCCCACAAAAATAAAGGCCATTCATCAGCTTGGATGCCATTTCTTTCGGATGGACTTCTTTGACGGATACTCCTCCACCTGTGACGAACGCTTTCTCAAGCGGCAACGTGCCATGTACGGAAAAAGAAAATTTTTTTAATAACGAAACGAACATCCGCACTTTCTCACGACTGAGTGTGCTTGCGACCGTATGTGGATCAATTGTTGCTTGCTCGAGTAAAAACAATACATACCGCTCTGGGAGAGAGATCGTTCCCTTGACAATAGTTTTTATCGTTTTTTTCGGCTCTTCTTTCATCGTGTGCACAATACGTTGAAATAATGTCTCTTCTTTTTCGTCTGGCAGTGCATCGATTGTCATGATCGTAGAAGGCTGTTTTTTTAACTGTTTCACAACGAACTGGCTACATCGTAGTGCAGCGGGTCCGGAAATACCAAAATGTGTAAAAATCATATCCATTCGATGTGTGACGATTGGTTTTCCTTTTTCGTTTAATACACTTAATGCCACATCGCGTAGTGATAATCCTTGTAACGTTCGCTTTTGAATAAATGGTTCATGTGAAACAATCGGCACTTCGGTTGGAAACAGTTCTGTAATCGTATGTCCAGCTTTTTCTGCCCATGCGTAGCCGTCCCCTGTCGAACCGGTATGTGGCACAGATTTCCCTCCGACGGCAACGACAACTGCTTTCGTTTGAATGACTTCCCCTGTTTGTAGCCTCACGCCATAAACAGCCCCGTCTTTATATTCAATATCTTTTACAAGGGTATGGACGCGAATGTCGACGCGCAATCGTTTTAATTCTCGAAGCAAAGCTTGTACGACAGATTGCGCACTATCGCTCACCGGAAACATACGACCGTGGTCTTCTTCTTTTAACGGAACACCGAGTCGTTCAAAAAAGCGAATAATATCTTCATTATTAAACATTGAAAATGCGCCATATAAAAAACGACCGTTTCCTGGGATATGTTGAATGAGTTCATCCACCGGCCGTCGATTTGTGACATTACATCGTCCACCGCCCGAAATGGCTAATTTTCGACCAAGCTTATCCCCTTTATCAAGGAGAAGTACACGTCCCCCTTGTTCGCCGGCGGCAATGGCAGCCATTAACCCTGACGGCCCTCCACCGATCACTACGACATCATATATCATGACTTTCACGTCCTTTCTGTCAAAATTATAATGATTTTATGAAAAAGAAAAAAGTGTGATAAAATAAGTGAAGCAATGAATCCGTTAAGGAAGGGATAATATGTCGTCATCAAAATTGTTGCGCGGGACGTTTATTTTAACTGGGGGTGTATTTTTATCTCGCATTTTAGGACTTATATACGTCTTCCCATTTTACCAACTCGTTGGTAAACAAGGGGGGGCACTTTATTCATACGGCTACGTTCCATATACGTTGTTTATTAGCATTGCCACGATGGGTGTGCCGCTTGCGGTATCAAAGTTTGTCTCGAAATACAATGCACTTGGGGAATATGCGATCGGGCGAAAATTGTTTCGTTCAGGCGTTACGTTAATGGCGATTACCGGATTTCTCGCTTGGCTCATTTTATATATGAGTGCACCGTTGTTAGCGCCATTTGTCGTCAATGATGATGGATACGGCAACTCCATTGCTGATGTTATTTCCGTGATTCGTGCCGTTAGTTTTGCTTTATTGCTCGTGCCGATGATGAGCTTAATTCGTGGATTTTTTCAAGGGCATGAATCAATGGGGCCAACAGCGCTGTCGCAAGTTATTGAACAACTTGTGCGCATCATCTTTTTGCTTTTAGGGAGCTACATCGTGTTGCGTATTTTCGGGGGCTCGCTAACAACAGCTGTTCAAGTGGCAACGTTTGCAGCATTTGTCGGAGCGGTTGGTGGACTAGCTGTGTTATTGATGTATTGGTTCAAGCGTAAAACATTTTTAGATGAGCTATTAAAACAAGATCGCGGCACCATTGATATGTCATTAAAAGACATGTATAAAGAATTGATTGCTTACGCTGCTCCCTTTGCGTTTGTTGGTCTAGCTATGCCGCTATATCAACTGATTGATCAATTTACGTTTAACAAGGCGATGGCGAGCATTGGGCTTGGAGCCATATCGGAAGATGCATACGGCATTTTCAACGTATGGGCGCAAAAACTCGTCATTATTCCGGTTACGTTAGCTACATCGTTTAGCTTAACGCTTATTCCCACCATTACGAAAGCTTATGTGAAAGGGGAAAGCAAGCGGTTACGAAAATATTTAAACGACACGTTTCAAGTCGTCATGTTTATTACGTTGCCTGCTGTTATCGGTATGGCGCTTTTATCTGAATACGTATATGCTGCTTTTTATAGTTATGATCCACTCGGAACAGAAGTGTTGCGCGCATATGCCCCGACAGCTATTTTCTTTGCATTATTTTCTGTTACGGCTGCCATTTTACAAGGAATCAATAAGCAAAAATTTACCGTTATTAGTTTATGTATTGGGTTGTTGTTCAAATTGCTTTTTAACTATATGTTTATCGTTTCTTTTGAAACGGTGGGAGCTATTTTGGCAACGACGATTGGATACGCTTTATCGGTCGGGATAAACTTATGGATCATTCAACGTTACACAAATTATCGTTATCATTTCGTCGCTAAGCGCATATTGTTTATGGGAATTTTAACAGCGATCATGTGTGCTGTCGTTTGGCCGATTGTAAAACTAATTGATCGTTTCTTCCATTACAATGGCAGCATGATCCAATCGGTCGCGATCGTTGCGTTCGGTGGATTCATTGGAGCGGCTGTTTATTTTTATTTAAGTGAGCGTTCAAACTTGTTGTATATGTTATTTGGAAACAGATTTTCATTTTTGCGAAAAAAAGAAAAGAAGGCCGTATCGTAGCCTTCTTCTTTCTATTAGAAATCGCTGCTAAACGGGAATCCAAGCTGACGCTCAACGCGTTGAAGGCGTCGATTTAAATTGTTAATTTGTTGTTGTTGTCGCTCGGTGATGCGTTCAAGACGGTCGACGCGACGCTCAAGAGAGCCGCTTGGAAATCCAGGTGTTCCTGGGAATGTTGGTGTTCCAGGGAATCCCGGCATAAACGGAGTGCCTCCGTAATAAGGCATACCAGGCATTTGCTGTTGTTGTTGGCGTTCATCCATTCGGAAAACTCCTTTCGCTTTGATCGTTACGTAGGCAGTATATGTGACAATTGCCATACGTGTATGGACGGATGCCTAAAAACGAAAAACATTTGGAGGGATTTTAGTGTTACGAATCGATAAACTGTTGGCAAATATGGGATACGGAACGAGAAAGGAAGTGAAAAAGCTATTAAAAGCAGGCGTCGTTAAAGTCGATGGGATGACGATAAAAGATGCGAAAACACACGTCGATCCTAAGGAGCAAGTTGTTACCGTATGGGGGGAAGAAGTCGAGTATAAGCCGTTTATTTATCTCATGATGAACAAACCGAAAGGGGTTATTTCAGCAACGGAGGATGCGGTCGAAGAGACAGTTGTTGATTTGCTAGAAGAGGAAGATCGCATATTTGATCCATTTCCTGTTGGACGGTTAGATAAAGATACGGAGGGGCTATTGCTGTTAACAAATGATGGTCAGCTTGCTCATCAACTATTGTCACCGAAAAAACATGTTCCGAAAACGTATGAGGCGATCATTGATGGAGAAGTAACAGAAGAAGATGTTGTTGCCTTCCAGCGCGGTGTCGTGCTCGACGACGGGTATGAAACGAAACCAGCAAAACTTGTTATCGTTCGCTCCGGTTTACGTTCTGACGTGCAAATTACAATTACAGAAGGGAAGTTTCATCAAATTAAACGAATGTTCCAAGCGGTTGGCAAGCGAGTCGTTTACTTAAAGCGGGTTCAAATGGGACCGTTGCCGCTCGATGAAACGTTAGAGCCTGGAGAATATCGTGAGTTGACGGATGAAGAAATCGCTTTATTAAAGGGAGAAGACAAAAAATAGGAACCTGCATCGCTCAGGTTCCGTCTATATCCATTTCGTTATGACGACATCTTCACTCTTTTTTTAGTTGTTGTCCATTTACCTTTGCTAGGGCTGTGAATTAAGTCGTTGTATGCTAACACGTTTAAATCCCGCTGAATCGTTCGTGGAGTAATGCCGAATTCGTCCACGAGCTCTTGCGTTGTCACTGTCCCTCTCTCATTAATGAACATGTAGACGGACTTAATACGGGTTAGCATGCGATCGGTAGATGGTTTCAAATGATCACTCCCTATCGTCACATCATTCGCATGGTACAACAAAGATGAAAAACTAGATGTCTCACTATTTATTTTACACGAAAACATACGAAAAATGCTATAAATTTGCTGAATTTTACACAATATTTACACAATTAATACCATATTTTTCTTGAGGAAAGGTGAAAGTGACGATGAATATGAACTGGATGGAAGAAGTGAAGAAGCGAGAAAAAGCACTTTTGCAAGATTTACAAACATTTTTGCGCATTCCAAGCGTACGAAACGAACAAACAGCAACAGAAGAAGCCCCGCTAGGAAAAGAAGTGTATGAAGCACTTTGTTACATGTTGAAACGTGGGGAAGAAGAAGGGTTTGTCACAAAAAACGTTGACGGACTAGCTGGTCATTTGGAAATGGGCAATGGTGAAGAGATTGTAGGGATATTATGTCATGTTGACGTTGTTCCCGCTGGTGACGGATGGACGTTTGATCCGTTTGGAGCAACGATTGTAGATGGGAAAATTTACGCACGTGGTGCACTCGATGATAAAGGTCCGACGATCGCTGCCTTTTATGCGATGAAAATTGTCAAAGAGCTCGGTTTACCGTTAGCTAAGCGCGTACGAATGATTATTGGGACAGATGAAGAGAGCGATTGGCAATGTGTTGAGCGTTATTTTCAAACAGAGCAAATGCCAACGCTCGGATTTGCGCCAGATGCCGATTTCCCGATTATTTACGCTGAAAAAGGGATTGCCGATTTTGATCTCATTCAACAGCCAATAAATAAGCAAACGGCTGATTGTGTTCTTCTGTCGTTTCAAGCTGGTCGTCGATACAATATGGTTCCAGATTTTGCAGAGGCTGTTTTGCAGTTAACGAACGGAAACGATATGAAAGATCGTTTTACTGAATTTTTACAAGTACACACACTTGAAGGTGAGGCGTATGTAGATGGCGAAACGATGAAGTTATGTGTTCGCGGTGTTTCTGTGCATGGGATGGAACCAGACGACGGAGTGAATGCGGGGCTATGGCTTGCAAAATTTTTAGCAGATGAAACACTCGATCCACAAGCAAACGAATTTGTTCGTTTCGTTTCTCAATACTTTTATGGCGATACGCGCGGAAAGCAATTAGGGGTTGCGCATACAAATGAGGAATTAGGAGATTTAACGATCAATGTCGGTGTTCTTTCATATACGAATGAACATGGTGGAAAGATCGGCATCAACTTGCGCTACCCTGTGACGAATGACATCGTGCATACGAAAAAAATGATTGAGCAAGTTGCTGAGCGTCATGCGTTTGCGCTGACGGATTTTTCGAATTCTGCACCTCATTATGTAGCAAAAGATCATCCGCTCGTTCAAACGTTGCAACGCGTCTATGAAGAGCAGACGGGCGAACGATCGTCACTACTTGCCATCGGCGGTGGGACATATGCTCGTTCGTTACAAGCTGGGGTAGCATTCGGTCCGTTATTTCCGAATCGTCCGGATGTGGCGCACCAAAAGGATGAGCATATGTTTATTGACGATTTGTTAAAAGCAACGGCCATTTATGCTCAAGCGATTTATGAGCTAGCAAAATGACAGTTTCCAAAAATATGTTATAATGAAAAGTGCCGTCGATCGTGACGGTACTTTTCGTTATTTTATTCGATATGGGGGATTTTTTGTGTATACACGTATTTTTCGAGCATTTTATTTTTTACAGTTTTTTAGTTTTGGTTCGCTCTTTCCGTTGTTATCTGTATATTTAAAAGATGAAGTCGGTTTGTCTGGGACAGAAATTGGGATGATTATGTCCATTAGCCCGATCGTCATGATTTTTACTCAGCCTATTTGGGGGATGGCGAGTGATTATACGCGTAAGCCGGTTCAAGTATTAATGATATCTTTATTAGGAACCGCTTTATTCGGACTGATGTATTCACTCGCCCACTCCTACGTATCGTTGCTTGTTATTGCTGCTCTGCTTGCAGTTATGCAAAGTGGTATCGTTCCTCTGTCTGATAGTATTGCTCTTCATTATGTACAAAAGGCAAATGAGCGATATGGATCGATTCGGCTTTGGGGGGCGCTTGGGTTTGCGTCGGCTGTTCCTGTCGCTGGACAAGTGGCTGAGTGGTTTCACCTCCGTTTTATTTTTTATATTTTCGTGACGTTGCTCATCATTTCAAGTGCATTAGCATGGAAATTACCGAGAGAGCAGGCAAATGCAAAAGTGAATATTCGTGAGGGAATGAAAGAACTTATTCGCATTCCGCCGTTTCTTTTGTTTTTATTGACAACGTTTCTCGTTTTTGGACCGATTTATGCGAACAATTTTTATTTCGGTATTTTCATTACAGATTTAGGAGGAACGCTTGCAGGAGTGGGGATTGCATTTTTATTGGCGGCAGGTAGTGAGGCGCCGTTTATGAAATTTGCTGACGGTGTCGTTCGGAAATTCGGGATGATGAACGTGCTATTAGTTGCAACAGCTTTATCTTGTGCTCGTTGGTTATTTTACTTTTTTGAGCCTCCGTTAATGATTGTTTATGCGACAACGATTGTGCAAGGAGCGTCTGTTGGTTTATTTATTCCAGCAGCGTTGCAATACGTTCGCGATGTGACACCTGAACATGTGCGCACAACGGCTGTATCGCTTTATGCTACAGTTGGAAATGGACTTGGAAGCTGGTTTTGCACGTTTGTAGGAGGATATATTTTAGAGCGTTGGACAATCGAGCATGTATATTTATTTTTTGGATTGTTGACATTTGGAGGAATGATCATTTTTGCTTGGCAGTCAAAAAAGGCGTTGCGAAAACTACATGAATTTTGATAAAATTTAGAAAATTAAAGGTGGGACGATATATGCATTACTTTTTGGCAATACCTTTGCCAAATGAAGTAAAAAAGCAGTTGCATAGCTTTATATCTGAATGGAAAGCGCCATTTCGTTTGTTCGTTCATGAAGAAGATTATCATATTACACTTGCATTTTTAGGGAGGGCAACGGAAGAAGAGCGGAAACAAATTGCAGAGTATATGCCAAAAGTAGTTCGAAAACATCAGTCATTTTCGTTACAGCTGAGCGAAGTTTATTCGTTTGGTTCTCGTATTTTATGGTATGGCGTAAAAGAAGAGTCCCGTTTGTTTTCCCTTCGTCAAGATGTGTATGACGTTTGCCGGCAGATAGGTTTTTCTCTTGATGCTCGACCGTTCACGCCACATATTACGTTGGCGAAAAAATGGAACGGATCGTTTCCGTTCTCACTTGAAACATATCCGAGAAAGATTGAAGGAGAGGACATTCGCTTTTTCGTACACGACGTTGTGCTATACGAAACACATATGGATCAAACGCCGAAATATAAGCCGTTGATGCGTTTTCCTCTTTCATAATTCAATAACAGGGGGAGAAAAAATGGGGATTACGGTCATTCAAATCGGGGTATTGTATATGCTGTATATTTTTGGTTCAATTATTCAGCAACTGCTACACATCCCTATTCCAGGTAGTATGATAGGGATGTTGTTGCTATTTTTATTGTTAATGACCGGAATGGTGAAGGAAGAGTGGATTTCCCGTGGTGCTAACATGCTTTTGTCTCATTTAACACTTTTGTTTATTCCGGCAACTGTTGGCATCATTGATTATGTTGAACTTTTTTTAGGGAAAGGGATATGGTCTATTTTCGTTGTCATCGTGAGCACAATGATCGTCATGTTGTTTGCTGGTTTCATCGGTCAATGGGCACAAACACGTGAACAAAAGCGAATGCATGAGGTGAAAGGAGCATGATCGGCGCAATTATGCTTTTGTGGACGATTGTCGTGTATATGGCGATGCGCAAATTGTATGCTCGCTTTTATTTTCCTTTGCTTGTGCCAATCGCTACGAGCACAGTAGTCATCATCATCACGTTATCGCTTTTTCATTTGTCGTATGAACAATATATGAGCGGAGGAAAATGGCTTGTTCATTTGCTTGGACCAGCCGTTGTCGCGCTAGCTTTGCCGCTTTACCAACATCGGCATACGTTAAAACAGTTTTTATGGCCGTTGTTATGTAGTACATTTTTCGGGACGATCATTGGAATGGGTAGCGGTTTATTATTAGCGCGTCTTTTTCATTTACCAGAACGAGTTGTTCGCTCGATTATTCCGAAATCGGTTACTTCGCCTGTTGCGATGGATATTGCAAAGTTGATTGACGGTATACCGACGCTTGCAGCGGTATATGTCATGGTTGCAGGGATTTTTGGTGCCATGTTT
The DNA here is from genome assembly GCF_001996285.1 of Anoxybacillus kestanbolensis. Lineage (NCBI taxonomy): Bacteria > Bacillati > Bacillota > Bacilli > Caryophanales > Anoxybacillaceae > Anoxybacillus > Anoxybacillus kestanbolensis. The sequence continues at coordinate 37,387 of NZ_MQAD01000013.1, forward strand.
GGACCGACTATTTTTCAACGCTTGCGTCTGACCACAGCTTTAGGGGTCGGGAGCGGACTAGGGGCGGCTTCACACGGCATCGGTACTGCAAAAGCGCTTGAAATTGGTAAAAAAGAAGCAGCGATTAGCTCGGTAGCGATGACATTAAGTGCAATTTTCGCTTCTCTTCTTTGCCCGTTGTTGCTTTTGTTGTAGAATGAAAGTAACAATTGATTGCTGGAGGTTAAGGCGTGGGACAGCTCATTAAGCTTCAAGACTATATTTCGCGCTACGAGCTAGATATTTATCATTATCCGAGCGAGTTTATTCGTTTAAAAAAGAAGCAATGGGAACGAATGAAGCATGCATGGGAGACGGGTCAATTGGTGCCACAAGTGGAGTCGCATGTACATGAGTCATGGAAATGGCTTGAAGAGGAACCGTCACTTTTTGATAAGATTAAGCGCATATGGAAACGGAAAAAAGTAAAAGATGTGACGGATGAAAATGAACAGTCGCAAGAAGAGGAAGACTTTATGTTTTCTATTCCGTCCGAACCAAGAACGATTGAAGAATTGAAAATATTATTTTTAGAAAAGCTGTTTCAACTGCAAATTCGTTGGGCGAGCTCGACGTTAACGGAAGAATCCGTTATTGATCCGAAATATTATTATGACGTATATTTAAAATATTTTTTGCAACGTTTTCCAGATACATACTTATGTATGTACAAGCCTGTATTTTTATTGAAAAAAGCTCCTGTCGAGCTTAATACGATTTTGATTAGTCCAACAACGACGTGGTGCGTTGCGTTTACGGAAGAACGGAAAAATAACATTATTGTTGGCTCAGCTGAACGTTTTTGGACGGAGATTGTCGATGATGTGGAGAGAAAAATCGTCAATCCGATGATTTCGCTTCATCGAACGGAAAAAGTTGTTCAAACGATTTATAAGCAATTTTCCGTCGATATGCCGATCAAAAAAGTGTTGATTAATCGAGAAGGGTATATTGATTATCGCTACGCACCGAGCGATCTTGATATCGTCGATCGCCGTCATTATGAGACATGGTTTATGTCACTCAGACAGTTGACGATGCCATTGAAACATACGCAACTGAAGGCGGCGCAATCATTGCTCACATATTGTGATGCACGCTATTACGATCCGCTCGTTATTGAAGAAATAGAAGAGGCTGACGAATGAAGCGTAGCCTCTTTTTCGATTTTTTATAATTATGGTAAGGATAAATACTTTTTTTGTTCTTCTTGCATAATAAGTAAGTAACCAGATGGTAAAAGCGGAAATGGAACGCTACATGAAATACATGAATGCATGATTTTCCCCCTCTTTTTTATTGAGTTCATTTTACAACAAAAATAATTGACTTCAAAACTGGAAGTTGGTGACCGATGATGATGACAAAACAACACTCGTTTGAAGCCTATTTAGATGAGTTGACGTTAATTACTATTTTGGTACCGAACGATGTTGTTCAAGAACGTGCACCAATATTTTTTTTATGCGATGAAGAACAAACAGCATACCGTTTAACAGTTCGTTCAAGTGAGAAACAACACTCATTTACAAAATATGAGTGTCTCGTCCCTTTTATCGTTCCATTAGGGAAACGATATGTCGTTTATACAGAAGAAGGATGGCAAACACCTTTACTGGTAGGGGCGGTGATGCGAACAAAAGCGTTTGACGATTTATACGCATATGACGGAAATGATCTTGGTGCAACGTACAAACCGGAAAAAACGACGTTTAAAGTGTGGGCGCCGACGGCAACAAAGGTGTTATTAAAGCTTATTCATCCGAAGACGAAAGAAGAAACAACTTATGCCATGGTGCGCGAACAAAAAGGAGTATGGACTTATACCGTTTATGAAAACATGGAATATTTTTTGTATACGTATCAGACATATATCAATTTTGTTTGGCGAGAAGCAGTGGATCCTTATGCAAAAGCGGTTTCAGTTAACGGCACATACGGTGTTGTTGTTGACCTTTCGAAGACAAACATAAAAAAACCAACGATGCCTCCGTTTATTTCTATGACGGATGCGATCATTTATGAAATGCATGTTCGTGATTTTACGATCCATCCTAAAAGTGGCGTGGAACATAAAGGGAAATATCTCGGTTTAGCGGAGCAGGATACATTAGGACCAAACGGAACGGTGACGGGTCTTTCGTACGTAAAACAGCTCGGTGTGACACATGTTCAACTTATGCCTGTGCAAGATTTCGAAGGAGTGGATGAGCTCGAGCCATTTGAATACAACTGGGGATATAACACGGTTCATTACAACGCTCCAGAAGGAAGTTATGCGACGGATCCAACCGATCCATATGCACGTATCATCGAGTTAAAGCAGGCGATTCGTGCGTTTCAACAAGAAGGCATTCGCGTCATTTTAGACGTCGTCTATAATCACGTATATATTCGAGAAACATCATCGTTTGAACAGCTTGTACCGGGTTATTATTTCCGATACGAATCAAACGGTTATCCATCGAATGGAACAGGAGTTGGGAATGATTTAGCATCTGAGCGGAAAATGGTACGAAAATTTATCGTTGATTCGGTGACGTATTGGCTAAGTGAATATGGTGTCGATGGATTTCGTTTCGATTTAATGGGCATTTTAGATATCGACACAATGAATGACGTTCGCCGAGCTATCGATGCAATTGATCCGACTGTTCTTGTTCTTGGAGAGGGATGGGAGTTAGCTACTCCATTACCTCAAGAAAAAAAGACAACGATTGCAAACGCGAAACATACGCCTCGTATTGCTTATTTTAACGATCGATTTCGGGATTATGTAAAAGGAAGTACGTTTCAAGTCCACGATCGAGGATTTGCGTTAGGTGATTGTTCATATAAGGAAGCGGTAATGGAAGTTATTCGAGGAAGCATCCATCTATTTTTTTCGCCAAGGCAAAGTGTCAATTATGTCGAATGTCACGATAACCATACATTATGGGATAAAATGGTGATTGCTAATGCGCATGAGAGCGAATATATTCGTCGGAAGCGCCAAAAGCTAGCGACCGCGATCGTTTTATTATCCCAAGGTATTCCATTTTTGCACAGCGGTCAAGAGTTTTATCGAACGAAACAAGGAATTGAAAACAGCTATAACGCTCCTGATGAAGTGAATCGAATCGATTGGGAGCGGAAAAGTGAATGGGAAGAAGATATTCGAGAGATAACGGCTCTCATTGCGCTTCGTAAAAAACATGCTGCGTTTCGTTTTTTTACTGCCGATCAAGTTCGGCGTCATATCAAGTTTTATGATACCCATCCATCTGTGATCGCCTATCAGCTTGTCGATGTGGGTGTGTATGGTCCATGGGAACAAATTGTTGTCGTTCATCATAATGAGGAGAAAAAAACGACATTACCTCTTTCTGAAGGAAAATGGAAAGTCGTTTTCAGCTCAAATCGGGAAGAAGTAGAGAAAAAGTGCGAACACTTTATTGAAATTAATGGAATCGGGACGTGGGTATTAATTGAATGTTGACGGGGAAACGATGGGAAAGATAAAATCTAGTAAGATGACAATTGCAATTTTTATTTTGACTAAGTCGAAAGGTGAGCTCACTTGGAACAGTTACTAGGTAAGGAGTGGGAAATTTCCCCGGCAGGTGGTGCGACAGGGGATGCATATATTGCGGAGTACGATGGGAAGAAGTTGTTTTTAAAGCGCAATTCTTCACCATTTTTAGCTGTTTTATCAGCGGAAGGAATCGTCCCAAAATTGGTATGGACGAAACGAATGGAAAATGGAGACGTAATTACCGCCCAACAATTTTTACAAGCGCGTGAATTAAAGCCGAGTGATATGGCTAGCAAACAAGTTGCTCAATTGCTTCGGAAAATTCATCGCTCGAAAGAATTGTTGGGAATGATGGAGCGCCTTGGTAAAAAACCTTTAGTACCTCATCGTTTGCTAGAGGAAGTAAAGCAAAATGAATACGTTGAATTAAAGGCGCATCCGACCGTTCGGGACGCATTGGCATTTTTAGAGCGACACGTAGATGATGTGTATTGTATGGATTATGTCGTTTGTCATTGCGATATGAATCATAATAACTGGCTTTTAACAGAAGATGATCAATTGTATTTAATTGACTGGGATAGCGCAATGATTGCCGATCCGGCGATTGATATCGGAATGTTGTTATATGCTTACATCCCAAGAGAGCAGTGGGCGAGTTGGCTAGAAGAATATGGTAAGAAGTTCGATGAGCAATTGCAGCTACGTATGAAATGGTATACGATTGCTCAAACGGTTACGTTGCTTGCATGGCATAAAGGACGGAATAATGAAAAGGAAATGCAACGACTGTTGCATTTCCTTGAACATGTGCTACGTTAATTGATCCATCCAATTCGCAAGTTGCTGTTCGTGTTGATCGATGTGTAAAGAAAGATCGGTTGCATTTTTACCGTTTTGACTGTATGTGTAAATATGAGACAATGTTTGTTTGAGTTCGGAGTGGATAGCATCGTTCGCCATCAATGATTTGGCGAGCCGTTCAATTTGTTCACATTCTGAAACGGTTCCTGAACGATCAAGGTGATGTTCCGATAAAATGTCTTTTAACACAGTTAATTGATGTTCATGATTAATGGCCATGTTCATCCCCCTATTCGTTTTATAATATGGCCGTTTTTATCTTTTTATATACAAAGAAACGGAGGATGAGACGTGCGTTTACGAAATAAGCCTTGGGCGAAAGAAAAAATTGCATCATATCCGCAATACATTATTCCACAACCAGAGCAATATAAAGGACGTTGGCATGAATTGTTTTCAAACGATCATCCGATTCATATCGAAATTGGGACAGGGAAAGGCCGTTTTATTACCGAAATGGCAAAAATGAATCCTCACATTAACTATATTGGAATTGAGTTATATGAGAGCGTCATTGTATGCGCCCTCGACAAATTGATCGAGAACGATTTGCCAAATTTGCGCTTATTAAATGTCAATGCAAAAGACTTAACGAATATTTTTGCTAAAGGAGAAGTAGAGCGTATTTATTTGAACTTCTCCGATCCGTGGCCGAAAAAGCGCCATGAAAAACGACGTCTAACGTATCGCTCGTTCTTGGAGTTATATGAAAATATTTTAATGGATGAGGGAGAAATTCATTTTAAAACGGATAACCGTGGGTTGTTTGAATATTCCCTTGTTAGTTTTTCACAATACGGTTTAGTTCTTCAATACGTCAGCCTTGATCTTCACCGAAGTGATTTTGAAGGAAATGTGATGACTGAATATGAACAAAAATTTTCAGAAAAAGGAAATCCGATTTACCGTTGTGAAGTGAAGTATCGAGAACCTATGTCATAATCAGGCATAGGTTTTTCTTCTTTTCTGAATATTTTCGTAATGTTAAAATGGATGATGAGAGAAGACAAGGGGGAGAAAAGATGGAGAAATTAACGATCGGTCGAATAACAATGACGTGGTTGAATGGGGGAATTACACATTTAGACGGGGGAGCGATGTTTGGTGTTGTACCAAAGCCCCTTTGGACGAAAAAATACCCATGCAACGAACAAAATCAAATTCCACTTCGTACGGATCCGATTTTATTGCAAGTGGATGGGAAAAACATACTTATTGAATCGGGTATTGGACGTGGAAAGCTGAATGAAAAACAAAAGCGGAACTTTGGGGTAACAGAAGAATCTTCTTTAATAGAGCAATTGGCGCTTCTTTCTTTAACACCTGAAGACATTGACGTTGTATTAATGACACATTTACATTTTGATCATGCGAGCGGTTTAACAACATGGGAAGGAGATACGCTCGTTCCAACGTTTCCACGTGCGCGCATTATTACGTCGGCGGTAGAGTGGGCGGAGATGAAAGAACCAAACATGCGCTCGCGCAACACGTATTGGAAAGAAAACTGGGAAGCCATTGTTGATCAAGTCGATACGTTTGCGGAACAGTTGGAAGTCGTTTCAGGGGTAACGATGATTCATACAGGCGGTCATAGTGACGGACATGCGATCATTATGATCACATCCGAAGGGGAAACAGCCATTCATCTCGGTGACTTAATGCCGACACACGCCCATCAAAATCCGCTTTGGGTTATGGCATACGATGATTACCCGATGACGTCTATTTTTGCTAAGCAAAAATGGCTCGCCTATGGAATGGAAAAAAACGCATGGTTTACATTTTATCACGATGCGTACTATCGGGCTGTTCGTTGGAATGATGAGTTTCAAATTGTTGAATCCGTTAAACGTCAATAAACCCAAGCGGCTTTGCTTGGGTTTTACAATTTTCGTGCTTCAATAATCGTCCCTGTTTTTGCATCAATGAGACATTCATATGCATCGGTTGGACGAGTGATTCCTCCTCGATAGACAGTATAGCGCAACCCGTTTTTTTCAATCATTTCAACGGTTGTTTGAATCCACGATCCTGTAATGTCACCCGTTTGTTGAAAAGCTTCTTTCGCTTTTTGAAGCGCTTGTTCAGATGAAATCAAACGTCTATGTTGCCATTGGTCAAATATGTATGCTGCTGTTGCACCGACAACGATACCGGTAAGAAATGTTTTCATGCGCATATGCATTCCTCCACTTTTTCTTTTAGTATACCGAATTGTTCGAGTGGAAACTACATGTAAAATTCGCTACAATGACAAATAGCGAGAAAAGAAAGGGGATACAGCGATGGATTTGCAGTTATTTCGAACGTTAACGGAATTGCCGGGAGCACCGGGAAATGAACATGCGGTGCGCGCCTTCATGCGTGAACAGTTACAAAAATATGCCGATGAAATTGTGCAAGATCGGCTTGGGAGCATTTTTGGAGTGAAGCGCGGAACGGAAGATGGTCCAGTTGTGATGGTTGCAGGGCATATGGATGAAGTGGGTTTTATGGTCACTGCCATTACAGAACAAGGAATGATTCGCTTTCAACCGCTTGGAGGTTGGTGGGGGCAAGTACTGCTCGCTCAACGTGTACAAATCATAACAGATCAAGGTCCGATTGTTGGAGTCATCGGCTCGATCCCGCCTCATCTGCTTGATGAAGAGCAACGAAAAAAGCCGATGGATATGAAAAATATGCTTATTGATGTTGGAGCAGATGACCGTACCGATGCAGAGCGCATGGGCATCCGTCCGGGGCAACAAATTGTACCGCTTTGTCCGTTTACACCGATGGCAAACGAGAAAAAAATTATGGCGAAAGCATGGGATAATCGTTACGGTTGTGGCTTGGCGATCGAGTTGTTAAAGGAATTAAAAGATGAAACGTTGCCGAACGTATTATATTCTGGAGCAACGGTTCAAGAAGAAGTCGGATTGCGCGGTGCACAAACGGCAGCAACGATGATTAAACCAGATATTTTCTTTGCGCTAGATGCAAGCCCAGCGAACGACATGACAGGAGACGAAAAAGAGTTCGGGCATCTTGGGAAAGGGGCGCTCGTGCGCATTTATGATCGTACAATGATTACTCATCGCGGCATGCGCGAATTTATTTTAGATACAGCGGAAACGAACAATATTCCATACCAATATTTCATTTCACCAGGTGGGGGAACAGATGCGGGGAGAGTGCATATCGCGAATAGCGGCGTTCCTTCAGCTGTCATTGGCATTTGTGCACGCTATATTCATACACATGCTTCTATCATTCATGTGGATGACTATGAAGCGGCAAAACAGTTATTAATCGCCCTTGTAAAACAATGTGACCGTGCGACAGTCGATGCGATTCGTCATAACGGTTAAGGTGATTGAGCGATGAAAATTGCAGTTGGAACAAAAAACAACACGAAAGTAAAAGCGGTAAAAGCTGTATTTCATGAGGCGCATCATGCGATTATAGCGAGTGACGTGCAGCCGAACGTGTCAAAACAGCCGTTTTCCGATGAAGAAACGTTGCAAGGTGCGATTGAGCGTGCAACGTTAGCTGTTCATGAACAACAAGCACATATCGGAATAGGTTTAGAAGGAGGCGTATTTGTTGCACGTAATGGAACAGTCTGGCTATGTAATTGGGGTGCGCTTGTAGATCGGGACGGCGTTGTCGTTGTGGCAGGAGGGGCGCGCATTCCGCTTCCTGTCGAAATTAGTGAACAATTAAAAACTGGGAAAGAATTAGCTGAAGTGATAGACGAATACGCCGATCGTCGCGATGTTCGTTCAAATGAAGGAGCGATTGGCATTTTGACGAACGGAGCCATCGACCGAACAACGATGTATACACATATTGTTCATATGTTGAAAGGGCAATACGAACATCAAAAGAAAGGATGGAGAAATCAATGAAAACGATTGAACGGATCGAACAATATAACGAAGCGATTCAACATGGGAAAGTCATTATGATGTTTACAGCTGATTGGTGCCGGGATTGTCAATTCATCAAACCGGTTTTACCAGAAATTGAAGCGCAATTTTCCGATTATACGTTTTATGCGGTCGATCGCGATCAATTGCTCGACTTGTTTGCGGAGCACAACGTTTTTGGCATTCCGAGTTTTATTGCATATGAAAATGGCCAAGAGAAAGGGCGATTTGTCAGCAAAGATCGGAAAACGAAAGAAGAAATCGTCGCTTTTATTCAAAGCTTAGGTGAGCGTGATGAATAGTAAGCAAATAAGCGAGCATATTCAACAACGATTATCCCACTACCCATGGGAATTTCGATGGGATCGAAAAAAAGATACACTTCGCATTGAGCATCGTGACACGAAAAAAGGGGTGACGATTTCGTTACCCCCTATTATCGCAAAATGGGAGGTTGAGAAAGAGCGTGCCATTGACGAAATTGTTTATTATGTCGAACAAACGTTAACGGCATTACATGATGACTCGCCGTTACATGGAAAAGAAAAACATATATATCCGGTTATTCGCTCTACCTCATTCCCGACAACGACGAACGAAGGCGCTGCGTTTATTTATGACGATCATACAGCAGAAACGCGCATTTATTATGCGCTCGATTTAGGAACAACGTATCGGCTCATTGATGAACGTTTAGTTGAATCCGAGCGTTGGAATGTGCAACAATTGAAAGAAATTGCCCGTTTTAACGTTCGTTCATTGCCTACGACAGTAAAAGAAGATCATGTCGCTGGAAATACATTTTATTTCGTAAACACAAATGATGGATATGATGCAAGCCGCATATTGAATGATGCTTTTTTGAAAAACTTTGCTGAAAAAATAAAAGGAACGATGCTGCTTGCAGTTCCTCATCAAGATGTGCTCATTATTGCTGACATTGAAAACGAAATCGGCTATGATGTACTTGCGCAGTTAACGATGAGCTTTTTTGCAAGCGGTAGAGTGCCGATTACTGCGCTCTCATTTTTATATGAAGATGGGCAACTGCAACCGATTTTTATTCTTGGGAAAAATCGTCGAAAGGATGAGAAATGATGAACGTATTTTACAATCGTGAAGGCATTGGTGACACGTTACTCATTACTTTAAAAGTTGTTGATCCACAGGTGCGTGCTTTTGAGAAAAAAGGGGATGTTGTGCGCATTTATGATGAGCAAACAAGTGAAACAGTTGGTTACAATATTTTTCATGCGTCTACATATAGCACATTTGAAGGAAATGGAGTCGTTGAACTAAACGAACAAGTAATCGCTACGATTAACGACATATTGCAAAAAAATGGTGTAAATGAACAATTAAAGGCTGATTTTTCACCAAAATTTGTTGTCGGTTACGTGAAAGAAAAGGAGAAGCACCCGAATGCTGATAAATTAAGTGTTTGTCAAGTAGACATTGGTACGGAAACATTGCAAATTGTATGCGGGGCTCCAAACGTAGAAGCAGGACAAAAAGTCGTTGTCGCAAAAGTCGGAGCAGTCATGCCAAGCGGTCTAGTCATTCAAGAGGCAGAACTTCGTGGGGTGAAGTCTTACGGAATGATTTGTTCTGCCCGTGAACTCGATTTGCCAAACGCCCCACAAGAGAAAGGGATTCTCGTTTTAGATGATGAGTACGAAGTAGGTCAACCATTTTTCAGCTGACTTCCGTCACGGCAGTCAGCTTTTTTTTGTGGTAAAATAAAACCGAATGTATAAGAGAAAGAGTGAGGATTAAATGGGTTGGTTTAAGGCATTACTTCGTTATTTATTTGGAGAAAATGATAAGGCAAAAGAAACGCGCAAACGCCCCCCTTCCGTACAAAAAAATGATCATAAACATGTGGAGGCAAAAGTTGTTTATGAATATCCGAAAGGGAAATTTCGCTTTCCATTAATTCCAGATGAACCAAAAGAAAGACAAAAAGAGCGAATATATGAACAAAAGCGCTCATCACCGCAAACCGTTTCCTCTGAGAAAAAAATAACACGCATAGAGCGCACAGTAAACGAATCACGCACGTTTCGTCCGACAGATGTGCCATCGCCTATATTTGGTTATAAGCGAATGGAGCGTGTTGAGCGAAAAAAAGAACATGATGCGGTTGTTGAATTTGAACTTCCGATCGTTGAAGAAGCTGAAACAAACGAATATGCGCATACACAAAGAGATGAATCTGTAGGAAAGCAGCTTGTTGATGAAACAAACGAACATGTGCATATGCCAGCAAGTGAGCCAATTCATCATGAAGAGAAAGATGTTGTTCATGAAAAAGAAGAAATGCAACAAGAAGAAGTGCAGAGGGAAGCTGGTGAAGAACAAGTTACGCAAACACAAGTAGGAGAAAGTAAAGAGCAGGAGTGTAGAGAAGAAAAAATTGAACAGGCGAACGAGGGACGAGAGAGAAAGAGAAGCGGTGTGCCATATAACGTGATAATGTTAAAACAAGATCGAGAAAAATGGAAAGAGCGACAGCAACAGGGATCTTATACGTTTCCGCCGTTATCGCTATTGCATGCTCCAGCGATTCAGCATGAGGGCGATGAAACGTGGCTAAAAGAGCAAACAGAGCGGTTAAATGAGACGTTTAAAAATTTCAATGTTGGAGCAACAGTCGTTCACGTGACCCAAGGTCCGACGGTGACTCGTTTTGAAGTGCAACCAGAACTTGGAGTAAAAGTGAATAAAATTACGAATTTAGCGGATGATATTAAATTAAATTTAGCGGCTGTAGATATTCGTATCGAAGCGCCTATTCCTGGGAAAAACACGATCGGAATCGAAGTGCCTAATCGCTCAAGCCGCCCTGTTTTCATTCGTGAAGTATTACAAAGCGAGGTGTTCCAACAATCACAATCCCCGTTAGCTGTTGCCTTAGGATTAGATATTTCAGGGAGACCAGTTGTTACTGATTTAAAAAAGATGCCGCACGGATTGATTGCGGGAGCAACTGGATCAGGGAAAAGCGTCTGCATGAATGCGATGTTAGTAAGTTTGTTATATAAAGCAACACCGCACGAAGTGAAGTTATTATTGATCGACCCGAAAATGGTCGAACTTGCACCGTACAATCATATTCCACATTTAGTTAGCCCAGTTATTACAGATGCAAAAGCAGCAACAGCAGCATTAAAATGGGCTGTATCTGAAATGGAGCGGCGATATGAGTTGTTTGCACATACAGGGGTGCGCGATATTGTTCGTTATAATGAGTTAATACGAAAAGCACAAAAACCAGAACAACACTTACCGTATATCGTTATTGTCATTGATGAACTTGCGGATTTAATGATGGTTGCTCCAGCCGATGTAGAGGAAGCCATTTGCCGTATTGCCCAAAAAGCGCGGGCGTGTGGGATGCACTTACTTGTTGCTACACAACGACCGTCTGTTGATGTCATTACCGGCTTAATTAAGGCAAATATCCCAACGCGCATTGCCTTTTCTGTATCGTCACAAATTGATTCACGTACAATTATTGATATAAACGGTGCTGAAAAATTACTTGGGCGAGGCGATATGTTATTTTTAGAAAACGGAACAGCAAAACCAATTCGCTTACAAGGCAATTTTGTATCGGATGAAGAAATTGAGCGCGTCGTTGCCCATGTGCGTCAACAAATGGAACCGTCTTATTTATTTCAACACGATGAGTTGTTGCAACAACATGTACAAGCTGAGGAAGATGATGAGCTCTTTTATGAAGCATGTGAGTTTGTTGTTCAACAAGGTGGTGCTTCGACGTCGAGTTTGCAACGTCGTTTTCGTATCGGCTATAATCGGGCAGCGCGCTTAATTGAAATGATGGAGCAGCGCGGGATTGTATCGGCACCAAAAGGAAGCAAGCCACGCGATGTGCTAATTGACGAGCAAGATCTTGAGCAACTACAAGATACAATTTAGACGGAGTAGTCGTGAAATAGAAAACGTGCTATGCTAAAGACGTGAAAACGATGGCTGAAGGGGAAAGAAAAATGAAAGAGATCGAGTTGAAATTACAAGGGAAAATTAAACGGCTAACAAATAAAACGTTTAAATTTGATGAGCGTGTGCGAGACGGATGGTTTTCAGCCGTATATTTTTTAAAAACGCGTGAAATCGTCAAAGAATTTCGTCCGGATAATATCGTCACAATGCAATTTTTTCAAAAAGAACATGCTGTTTTATGTGGCACCGATGAAGTGATCGCCTTGTTGCATACGTTTGCAGATGAACCAGAAAAATTAGAGATTTACTCGTTAAAAGATGGAGACAAAATTAGTCCGTTTGAGACGGTGCTTACGATTACAGGGCCGTATCAAAATTTTGGGTATTTAGAAGGCATTATTGATGGAATTTTAGCGCGCCGAACATCTGTAGCAACAAACGTATACAATGTAGTTAAAGCGGCGGCATTATCTGGTGTACAAAAGCCGGTCATTTTTATGGGAGATCGGGATGATCATTTTATGATGCAAGCTGGTGATGGATACGCTGCGTTTATTGGTGGTTCCACCGCTCAAGCGACCCATGCGATGAACGAGTGGTGGGGAAAACAAGGCATGGGGACGATGCCGCATGCCCTCATTCAATTGTTTGATGGTGACGTTGTTGCGGCAGCAAAAGCGTATCATGCAAAATATCCAGATGATGATTTAATTGTTCTTGTTGATTACAACAATGACTGTATTACAGATGCGCTGAAAGTGGCTCGTGAATTTGGCGATAAGCTAAAGGCTGTTCGCGTTGATACGTCTCGGACGATGATCGATCAATATTTTATTCGCCATCCAGAAGTGCTTGGCACATTTGATCCACGTGGCGTCAATCCACCGCTTATTTTTGCTTTACGCGAAGCGCTTGATCGCGAAGGATTTGAACATGTTAAAATCGTTGTTAGTGGCGGATTTAATGAACAGCGCATTATTGAGTTTGAAAAACAAGGTGTGCCAGTTGATATGTATGGTGTGGGAAGTAGTTTATTGAAAGTGCACATTGGTTTTACAGGAGATAATGTATTGTTAAATGGAAAACATCAAGCGAAAGCAGGACGGCGTTATCGTCCAAATCCGCGCCTTGAAAAAGTGGAGTATACGCCTCAATAACACGGAAAAACTGATAGAAGAACGTTCTTCTATCAGTTTTTCTTATCATCGTGGGCAAACGATGGTATAATGAAATTTGTTACATATCGTGAAAATAGCAAAACGGAATTTATGTCATATACTGTGATATAGATCAACGATAGTTGGTGGAGGTTTTCTTATGACTATTTACCATTTTGTCGGCATTAAAGGAACTGGAATGAGCGCACTCGCACAAGTATTACATGATATGAAATGCGTCGTGCAAGGATCGGACTATGATAAGCGGTTTTTCACGCAAGAAGCTTTAGAAGCACGTGGGATACCGATTTTTCCATTTAGTGCTCAAAATATTCAGAAAAATATGGTTGTGATTGCTGGTAACGCCTTTCCTGATACACATGAAGAAATTGTAGCCGCTCGTGAACTCGGTGTACCCGTCATTCGTTACCATCAGTTTTTAGGTGAATTTTTACAAAAATTTACGAGTATCGCTGTGACAGGCGCCCATGGGAAGACATCAACAACAGGATTGCTTGCTCATGTAATGCAGGGAGCAGAACCGACGTCGTATTTGATCGGTGATGGTTCTGGAAAAGGAAGAGAAGGGAGCAAGTATTTTGTATTTGAAGCGTGTGAATATCGCCGTCATTTTTTAGCATATTCCCCTGATTATGCGATTATGACAAATATTGATTTTGATCATCCAGATTACTTTGTAAATATTGAAGATGTGTTTTCAGCATTTCAACAAATGGCGTGGCAAGTGAAAAAAGGAATTATTGCTTGTGGGGATGATGAATATTTACAAAAAATTCAAGCTAAAGTTCCTGTCGTTTTTTACGGGTTCGGTGAAGATAACGATTTTCAAGCCCGAAATGTTGTGAAAACACCAGAAGGGACATCGTTTGATGTGTTTGTGCGCCATACGTTTTTTGCTTCTTTCCATATTCCGCGATATGGCGATCATAACGTGCTTAATGCGCTTGCTGTCATTGCGCTTTGCCATTATGAAGGGATCGATGTAAGCATTATTCAAGAGCGATTAAAAACGTTTCCTGGCGTGAAACGTCGCTTCCATGAGAAAACGTTTGGTTCACAAGTGCTTATTGATGATTATGCGCATCATCCGACTGAAATACGTGCAACGATCGAAGCAGCAAGACAAAAGTATCCAGATCGTCAAATTGTTGCGATTTTTCAACCGCACACATACACGCGTACACAAACATTTTTACATGAATTTGCTGAAAGCTTATCGTTAGCTGATGCTGTATATTTGTGCGATATTTTTGGCTCTGCTCGTGAGCATCAAGGGAAATTATCTATCGAGGATTTGCGTGCTAAAATCGAAGGGGCAAAGCTTTTAGACGAGGAGCAAGTCGATGTATTAAAGCAACATGATAACGCTGTGCTTATTTTTATGGGAGCAGGCGATATTCAAAAATTTCAACAAAGATATGAACAATCCGTTCACGTATAAGCAAAAAGCAACTATGATGCGTTCATAGTTGCTTTTTGCATTTGTTCGTATGTGATGTTCCAATGCGAAGCATGCCACGCTACTCCGTCATTTGTCACCCATAACACTTGAGGAGATTCGTGTTTAACATGAAACGTTTCTGCAATATGTTGCGACAATGGGCGTGCGTGTTGTACATGTAAATAATATGCATGAGTGTGCGGAAAATCTTTTGTGAAACGTTCGAACTCCCCCCATGCTCGATGGCTAATCGGACACGTGAGACTATGTTTCATCAATAAAAATGGACGATGGGACAAACAAATTTGTTCAAACTGTTCTACTGTCTCAATTTTCTCCATGCGTGTCCATTCCTTTATTTAAATGTTTTTCCACATCGTTCACAGCTTCCTCTGTCTCTTTTAACAACTGTTCCACATCTGATGAAGGAAGCGGAATCGGAATAGATGAAACGGAATGTGATTTCTCTTGTTCGCTTTTTATCAGTTCTTCTTTTTCTTCACTTTTTCTCCATTCATTTATATTGCTTTCTTTTAAATCATTCAGCAGTTGTTTTCCATGTTGTGCTGATTCGGTTAATAACTGCTTTCCACGTTCGCTCGACAAGAATAGTGCTGTTGCTGCGCCTGCAATTCCCCCGACAATTGTCCCAAGTAGAAAAGAACTATTTTTAGCCATATGAAACCCTCCTTATTTTCGTTTCCCTTTCCATTTTGTCCATATTTCTACAAGCGTTTGTCCCCATTGAATGGCTTGTGTAATTTTTTTTTCATTTGTTGTTAACGTTTTAGAAATGGAGTCGCTAAATGTTTGAACGGTGACTCCTACTTGTTTGACTGCATCAAATACACCTTGCAAACTTTCTGCTTTTTTATGCACATCATCCGCAAGCGCGTTCGTCTTATGTAGTAATTGTGCCGTTTCTTTTCCGATTTCATGCATTTGTTTTTCAACTTCTTCGACGGTTTTCGCAACGTGTTGTAAAGTTGTTTGCAACGTTTTTAACGTTTGGATAACATAAATGACTAAAATGAGAAAGGCGATGGCGATGAGTGCAATGCTCCCGTATAAAATAACGTTCATTGTAAAACTCCTTTCTGTATATTTTACATTTCATTCGACAAAAAAAGAAAAAATCCTGCAAAAAACTCCAAATTTTTTGTAGATCGGTTACAATATACATGTACATATGATGGAATGGAGGAAGACAAATGAAAGATCCACGTATTGAAAAGTTAGCGAAAAACTTAATTCATTACTCGCTTCGTTTACAAAAAGGAGAAAAGGTATTAATCGAAAACTTCGGTTTGCAACGAGAGCTTGTGATCGCGCTTGTGCGTGAAGCATATGCGGTAGGTGCGCATCCGTTCGTTTCATTAAAAGACCACCAAGTTGATCGTGCCCTTTTGCTTGGAGCACAAGAAGAACAGTTTAACATGATGGCTGAGTTCGAAGCGAATGTTATGAAAGAGATGGATGCTTATATCGGCTTACGTGCTGGGGACAACATTAATGAGTTTGCTGACGTGCCAGCGGATAAAATGAAAATTCATGGAAAAACAATTATGCAAAAAGTACATCGTGACATTCGTGTACCGAAAACGAAGTGGGTTGTGCTCCGCTATCCGAATCCATCGATGGCACAGCTTGCAAAAATGAGTACAGAGGCGTTCGAAGATTTTTATTTCAACGTATGTAACTTAGATTACGGTAAAATGGATAAAGCGATGGATGCTCTAGTTGAGTTAATGAATAAAACGGATCAAGTGCGCATTACAGGACCGGGTACAGATTTAACGTTCTCCATTAAAGATATTCCTGCTATAAAATGTTCAGGTCAAATGAACATTCCAGACGGAGAAGTATATACGGCTCCAGTCCGCGATTCTGTCAATGGTACCATTACGTTTAATACACCTTCTCCTTATCAAGGATTTACGTTTGAAAACGTGAAATTAACATTTAAAGATGGAAAAATTATTGAAGCAACAGCAAACGACACAGAACGCATTAATCAAATTTTTGATACAGATGAAGGTGCGCGTTACATTGGTGAGTTCGCGATCGGAGTAAACCCATATATTCAACATCCAATGCAAGATATTTTGTTTGATGAAAAAATTGATGGAAGCTTCCATTTTACGCCGGGACAATGTTATGACGAAGCGTACAACGGCAATCACTCGAATATTCATTGGGACATGGTTATGATTCAACGTCCGGAATATGGCGGCGGTGAAATATATTTTGACGGTGTGCTCATCCGAAAAGACGGCCGTTTTGTTCTCCCTGAGCTAGAGCCATTAAATCCAGAAAACTTAAAATAAAGAAAAAGCAACTATGACTTGCTCATAGTTGCTTTTTCTTATGCCAAACAATTTCAAGTTGATCTCCTGGGGTAAGCGGTTCATAAAATGTTGTTTGTTCTCCATTTTTTAGCAATGTAAATGTTGTTGATGCCCCGTGAGGAATATCAACTTCGACATATTGAAATATATCTTGAAAAATGAACGGTTCGATTTTTTGTTCATGAAATTGGAGCTCATCTTCATGGTGAACGAGACCATCTTCTTTGAGCTGTTCACCGTTGCGATAAAATATACCGATCGGCTTTGTCAATGTAAATGTTTCGCCATGAAATATAATCGGCATCGTATAATGAAGCTTTATTTGTTTTGCTTCAGCAATTTGAGCGATGGTGCGCGGCTTTTGTTCGTGAACAGTAATATGATCGCCGTCTTCAAACGTTGTATAACGTTGGCACTCTAGCCCGTTGCGATACACTGTTCCGCACCATTCAGGAAATTTTATTTGTTTTCCGTTTAACGTGATTGTAAACGGTTCAAGTTGTTTCAGAAGGTGGTCGTTTTTTGTTGCTTTTAGAAGCTGCTCAATCGTTTCAGGCATATGAATGACAATGTCATCACGATCACATAAGACGACATCGAGAGAAACAGCTTCTCCGTTTCGTAATACAAGTGGTTCAATGTTGTAATGTTGGTCGTTTATTGTTACATGCTTTGTCGGCAATGATTCGAGCAAATCACGAAGCCGAATCGTTGCTTGTTGTCCATCTTTTCCTTTTTCAATGACAATCTCGTCATTATTTTTAATTGGTGTATCAAATGTCGCTAGCTCACCATTTTTTATAATGGTTGGTGGTTCTCCGTGTGTCCCGGGAACTGTAATAACCTGTCCATTCAACGTAACGACGCACGCTAAGCCAGGTTTTCCATATAGTTTATGTAGTTGAATGCCTGCAGCGAGTAAGGCATCACCGATTGTTAGTTGCTTCATGTCAAATAGGCGAATTGTTTGTTCATTTACATGGACTGTCACGTACTGGATCGGTGTTTGCTTTGCGGCAATTGCGATGCCGATCGGGGTGACGAGTTCTGGTCGATGTTTCATTTCTTCACGATCGATATGCAATTTTTGAATAGCATCAATACCACGAATAGCAACGCGATTTTCTGGAAGATGAAGCTTGTGAGCAAGCCGTTTTGGCAGTTCTGGCGTCAAGCTCCCTCCTCCAACAAGCATAACTGCTTTCGGAGATTGATGATTATTTAATCGTAAAATTTCTTTGCTAATTGCATCAGCAAGTCGATCAATGGCATCTGAAATCGTGGCAATCATTTGTTCGCGAGTCACTTCTGTTTCAAACCCGAGAATGTCTGTAATTGTTACCGTTTCTTTCGAATACAAGTCGCGTTTCGCTTGTTCAGCGAGAGGAAAATCAAGTAAATAGGCGTCTGAAATTGCTTCAGTAATTTCATCTCCTGCCATCGGTACCATGCCGTAGGCGATGACTGTACCGAGATCGGTAATGGCGATGTCAGACGTTCCTGCGCCAATGTCTACAAGTGCTACATTTAATCGTCGCATCGTTGGAGGAATAAGCACGTTTAGTGCGGCGATCGGCTCAAGTGTTAGCGCCTCCATTTCTAAATGAGCGCGTTGTAGTGCTGCAAGAAGTGACTCAACAACGAGTCTCGGTAAAAATGTAGCGATCACTTCAACGCTTGCCTCGTCTCCTTGCTGATCAATTAAGTTACCAATTTCTTCGCCGTCAATTTCATAGCGCGTGACGGAATAACCGACGCAATAATAGTGATAACTTTTTTCATTCGCTGATTTTTCTGCTAACGTCATTTGAGCTTGCTGTACGGCGGTGAGTTCTAAGTACGCGACATCTTCATGAGTTAAAAGCGGCTTTCCTTTAATTGAAATCGTTGCTTTTCCTTTTTCTGTTTTTAATGAACGACCTGCCGCTGCGACGCATACGCGCGTCAAAGGCCCGTGCCGCTCCTCTAACGTTTTCTTTATGTCGAGAATGACGTTAGAAACAGCAAGTACGTCATGAATTTGTCCGTCAAGCATCGCTCGTTCTTCATGTTCTTTTATGACAATGTCTTCAACTTGATATCGTCCGTCTGTTTCCTTTAAAATAATGCCAACTACTGAACGTGTGCCAATGTCTAATGCAAAAATCAAGCTTCCCACCTTCTTTTTCGAAAATTAAAAAATTCTTTATTACTTAAACGCGTTTTATAAATAAAGGGGTGACAACTTTATCCACTTCGTTTATAATAATCTCTAATTATATAGAAATGTACCATATTTTTTAGCTTATATAAAGAAAGGATGAGATGTATGAGTAACGAAAGATTAGACGAGCTGAGAGCAAAGGTTGATGAGTTGAATTTACAGCTGTTAAAGTTAATTAATGAACGCGGACGTGTTGTTCAAGAAATTGGGAAAATTAAAGATGCTCAAGGGACGTACTTTTATGACCCTGTTCGTGAAAGAAAAATGTTAGATTTAATTCTAGAACATAACGACGGACCGTTTGATACGGCGACGTTAAAACATATTTTTAAAGAAATTTTTAAAGCAGGGCTTGATTTGCAAGAAGATGACCATAAAAAGGCGTTGCTTGTATCAAGAAAGAAAAAGCCGGAGGATACGATTGTCGATGTAAAAGGGGAAAAAATCGGCGATGGTAATCAATATTTCGTTATGGGACCATGTGCGGTTGAAAGCTATGAACAAGTAGCGGAAGTTGCACAAGCAATTAAACGCCACGGCTTAAAATTGTTGCGCGGCGGCGCTTACAAACCACGTACGTCACCGTATGACTTCCAAGGACTTGGCGTAGAAGGATTGAAAATTTTAAAGCGTGTAGCAGATGAATTTGATTTAGCAGTCATTAGTGAAATTGTAACGCCAGCAGATATTGAAACAGCGCTCGATTATATTGACGTTATTCAAATCGGAGCGCGCAATATGCAAAACTTTGAGTTGTTAAAAGCCGCGGGTCAAGTGAATAAACCGGTATTATTAAAACGGGGATTAGCTGCAACGATCGAAGAGTTTATTCATGCAGCGGAGTACATTATGTCGCAAGGAAATGGGCAAATCATTTTATGCGAGCGTGGCATCCGCACATATGAAAAGGCGACGCGCAACACGCTTGATATTTCAGCCGTACCGATTTTGAAAAAAGAAACGCATTTGCCTGTTTTTGTCGATGTAACGCATTCAACAGGACGTCGTGACTTACTTTTACCTTGCGCGAAAGCTGCGCTTGCCATCGGAGCAGACGGGGTCATGGCGGAAGTACATCCAGATCCTGCGGTTGCGTTATCTGATTCCGCACAACAAATGGATATTAATCAATTCAATGAGTTTATGGAAGAATTAAAATCATTCCAAAAACAATTTGTCAAAGCATAAGAAAAGCTGGTGATTGTTCACCAGCTTTTCTTATGAATTTATTTGTGAAAACGTTGCACTTAGGCAATCATTTATCGTATGATAATTTTACATAAAATTGCGATGTACGACAGTTTTCGATATATAGAGCGTAAAAAAGGAGTGTATGTGATGAATGTAACAATTTATGATGTAGCAAGAGAAGCAAACGTGTCGATGGCAACCGTTTCACGTGTTGTGAATGGGAACCCAAATGTAAAGCCTTCGACGCGCAAAAAAGTGTTGGAAGTGATTGAACGGCTTGGTTATCGTCCGAATGCGGTAGCGCGCGGATTAGCAAGTAAAAAAACGACAACAGTCGGCGTCATTATTCCGGATATTTCGAGCATCTTTTTTGCAGAAATGGCACGCGGAATTGAAGACATTGCAACAATGTACAAGTATAACATCATTTTAAGTAACTCGGATCAAAATAAGGAAAAAGAATTGCATTTATTAAACACGATGCTCGCTAAACAAGTTGATGGTATTTTATTTATGGGTGGCGACGTAACGGAAGAACATGTCGAGCAGTTTAAAAAGTCAGAT
This sequence comes from Anoxybacillus kestanbolensis, assembly GCF_001996285.1. Lineage (NCBI taxonomy): Bacteria > Bacillati > Bacillota > Bacilli > Caryophanales > Anoxybacillaceae > Anoxybacillus > Anoxybacillus kestanbolensis. The sequence goes on from NZ_MQAD01000013.1 coordinate 58,612, forward strand.
GTACCGATCGTATTAGCTGCCACAATTGAAAAAAATAATATTATTCCGTCCGTCAACATTGACTACGAGCAAGCAGCGTATGATGCGGTACATATGTTAATCGAAAAAGGGCATAAACGCATCGCTTATGTAACAGGCCCTTTAAATGATCCAATTAACGGATTAAAAAAATTAGCTGGCTATCGTCGTGCCTTGGAAGAAGCGAGTATTGCTTATGATGATGCGCTTGTTGTTGAAGGGGATTACACATATGACTCTGGCATCGAAGCGTATGACAAGTTAGCCGAACTTGCAGAGCGTCCAACAGCGATCTTTGTTGGAACAGATGAAATGGCTCTCGGGGTCATTCATGGTGCGCAAGATCGCGGCGTACGCATTCCTGATGAATTGGAAGTTGTCGGTTTTGATAATACACGTTTAGCAACAATGGTTCGTCCAAAGTTGACGACGGTTGTACAGCCGATGTACGATATTGGCGCTGTGGCGATGCGTTTATTAACGAAATATATGAATAAAGAACATGTTGACAATCATATCGTTGTGTTGCCGCATCGCATTGAATATCGTGATTCGACAAAATAGGCGGCGCAGCTAACTGTGCGTACGAACATAGAAAAGGGTGTTCGCTACTTTCGGAACACCCTTGTTATTTTGTTATAAGTTTAATCGTTGTTTATTACTTCGAATAGGATGAAGTGCTTTCATGACAGTTTGGGCATTTTTTTCTGTAATTTCAGCCTTTCTCGGAATAGGTGGGTATAAGTCTTCTGGATCGTCCCACTTGAGTGGTAAAGAAACGGGAGCGTGCCGTTGCCAGCGGGCAATCCATTCCTCCGGTAAAGCTCCAGAAATATCGGATTGTTCTGTCATTTCAAGCCATAATAACGCCCATGCACGTGGAACAACGCGCCAAATGTCATACCCTCCTCCTCCGACCGCAATCCAACGGCCGTTGCAATATTGATGCGCGATTTGATGCGCGATTTTTGGAATTTCGCGATAAATACGCATCGTTGCACACAAATGTGTTAATGGATCATAATAATGTGCGTCCACTCCATTTTGAGTCAAGATGACGTCCGGACGGAAAAAGTCAGCAATTTCGATTAGCGCTTCTGTATATGCTGCTAACCACGACTCATCTTCTGTAAACGCATCAACGGGAATGTTGAAAGAGTAGCCATATCCTTTTCCTTGTCCTCGTTCATTCACATTTCCTGTTCCCGGAAATAAATAGCGTCCTGTTTCATGAATCGAAAATGTACACACATTCGGATCATCATAAAACGTCCATTGTACTCCGTCGCCATGGTGGGCATCTGTATCCACATATAAAACACGCACACCGTACTTTTCTTGCATATATTTAATGGCGACAGAGCTATCATTGTAGATGCAAAAACCTGATGCTTTGCCACAAAATCCATGATGGAGCCCTCCCCCTAAACTGAGCGCATGCTCAGCCTTGCCGGAAAGTACGTAATCAACTGCTGTTAATGTTCCGCCAACAAGAAGAGCGCTCGCTTCATGCATATTTGGAAAAATGGGTGTATCTTCTGTACCTAATCCATAATTGAGGGCAACTTCTTCTGGCAGTTGTCCTCTTCCTGCTTTTTTTACTGCTTCAATGTAATCGGTATCATGAACAAGTGCCAGCTCTTCGTCTGTTGCTAGACGTGGTGCTACAATTTGTGAATCATGAAGCGCGCCCAGCGTCTGTAATAAGTCGTACGTGAGTTTGACGCGCAGCTGGTTGAACGGATGGCGATCATGGAACTTGTATGTTTGGAATGCATCAGAATAAATAAATACGCTATTTTTACTCATGATGAAACCCCCGGCAAGTTCGGCCATAAAACGTCGTATCCTTGTGCCTTTAAATCATGAATAATCGCCATCGGGTTCATCGTTTGAATACGAAAAACAAGTACTTTATACATTTCATTTTGATCAGGATAGATGAGAACACTTGAAATATTGATGTTACGTTTTTGGAAAACAGAAGCGACTTCGCTTAACATTCCTGCCCGATTCGGCACTTTAATTTCGATTTGCGATCCAGGTTGGTGAGCCCCTGTCAGTTGCACAAGTGTGTACAACAAATCGCTTTCTGTAATGATGCCGACAAGTTTATTTTCTTTGACAATGGGCATGCAGCTAATGCGGTGTTCGTAAAATAAAGCGGCTATTTCTTCGACGAAGTCAAGTGGATGTCCTGTAATGACGTTTGTTTTCATAATGGTACTTAACGGCTTTTGTAAATCTTCGAGATGTTCATTTGCATGGAAAATCGATGGACTTGCATCGCGCAAATCGCGATCCGTAACGATACCAACAACACGATATTCATCATCAACAATCGGTAAATGTCGAATATTTTTTTGCTTAACAATGTTTAGTGCGTCAGCGATTGTGTTTGACGGCTTTAGTGCAATGACATCCGTTTTCATCATTTGTTCGACAATCATTTCCCCATCCCCTTTATTTTTAATACATGAAACGGTTCATAAAACGTAGCTGATCGAATTTTTGAATCGATTGTTGATCGACCCGTTTTCCAATACGCGCCATTAAGCAGTTCGCTGGATGCGAACAAATTTCCGGGTCATCGGTCGCGTACCAAACAAGCCCACCTGCGTTCATCATTTTCTCCATGACCTTTCGATATTCCCATACGTTTAATCCGGTTCGTTTTAAATCCCAATGCCAATAGTACTCTGTTGTAATAATGATGTAATCTTCCATCGCATCATCCATCATAGCCACTTTCAATAAATTTTTCCCAACCCCGCAACCTCTAAAATCAGGGATGACTTCGATGGCCCCAAGTTCGATTAAGTTTTCCATTTTTCCTTGTGACCATCTTTCAAGTGGATCGGGATATAAAAACGTGACATAACCAACGATCGTATGACCGTGGCGGGCGATAATAATGCGTCCTTCTGGAAGGCCAGCAATCTCGATGAGTGCTCGATGTTGTTGATGCGGTTGCCGAAATGCTGTTAAGTCATGGTGAAATTCATAGCTAGCCAATGTTTTAGGAGAAATTGGTCCCTCAATAATTAACGTTCCTTTTGGCGTTTTTAATTGTTTTGCGTTATATGTTTTTCTATGTTCCATTGCCCCACCGCCTACTGAAATAATCTCACTTCAATTATACATAAAAAAATAAAAATTAAATCGTTTTCATAATAAACATAAATGAAAATTTTTTAAAAATTGAGAAATTGTTTGTAGTATAATATAATACGAGTGTAACAATTCAAACAAGGGGGAGTTTGGGATGATTAAAGTGGAAACGCTACCAGTCATTCAAGGGGATTTCAACCTGAAAAACTATGAAGAAACGTATCAAACGTTTGACTGGGCTGAAGCAGAGAAACATTTTTCGTGGTATGAAACCGGGAAAGTAAACATGGCGTACGAGGCGATCGATCGCCATGCGGAAACGTTCCGAAAAAACAAAGTAGCTCTTTATTATCGTGATGCGACAAGAGAAGAAAAGTATACGTTTAAAGAAATGAAAGAGTTTTCAAATAAAGTAGCCAACGTATTAAAAGAAGTAGCTGATGTAGAAAAAGGTGATCGCATCTTCATTTTTATGCCTCGCTCGCCTGAACTGTACTTCTCTGTGCTTGGTGCAATTAAACTTGGTGCAATTGTTGGCCCTCTTTTTGAGGCATTCATGGAAGGAGCAGTCCGTGACCGTTTAGAAGATAGCGAGGCAAAAGTGATTATTACAACGCCTGAACTTTTACCGCGCGTACCGGTAAATGAGTTGCCAGCATTAAAATACGTATTTTTAGTTGGCGATGACATTAAAGAAGAAGGTCCATTTTTTGATTTGAAAAAACGAATGAACGCAGCAAGCAAACATTTTGATATTGAATGGGTCGGACGTGAAGATGGACTCATTTTACACTATACATCTGGATCAACAGGAAAACCAAAAGGTGTATTGCATGTGCATAACGCCATGATTCAACATTATCAAACAGCAAAATGGGTATTAGATTTAAAAGAAGACGATGTATATTGGTGCACAGCTGACCCAGGTTGGGTGACTGGAACATCATACGGCATTTTCGGTCCGTGGCTTTGCGGAGCTTCCAACGTCATTGTCGGTGGACGTTTTAATCCTGAAGCATGGTATAAAACGATTGAAGATTATGGTGTAACAGTATGGTATAGTGCACCGACAGCGTTCCGCATGCTAATGGGTGCTGGGGACGAGCTTGTGAAAAAATTTGATTTACGTTCACTTCGCCATATTTTAAGTGTCGGTGAACCGCTCAATCCAGAAGTCGTGCGCTGGGGAATGAAAGTATTTAATCGTCGCATTCACGATACATGGTGGATGACAGAAACAGGAGCACAACTCATTTGCAACTATCCGTGTATGGAAATTAAACCAGGATCAATGGGGAAACCGATTCCAGGAGTCAAAGCAGCGATCGTTGACGATCAAGGAAATGAGTTGCCGCCATATCGCATGGGGAATTTGGCGATTAAAAAAGGTTGGCCATCGATGATGCGCGCAATTTGGAATAATCCACAAAAATACGAATCGTACTTTTTACCGGGGGATTGGTACGTTTCTGGAGACTCGGCATATATGGATGAGGATGGATATTTCTGGTTCCAAGGGCGGATTGATGATGTCATTATGACAGCTGGAGAGCGCGTTGGCCCGTTTGAAGTAGAAAGTAAACTCGTTGAACATCCAGCCATAGCTGAAGCGGGTGTCATCGGAAAGCCAGATCCGGTGCGCGGCGAAATTATTAAAGCATTTGTCGCTTTACGTGAAGGGTATGAGCCGTCTGAAGAGCTAAAAGAAGACATTCGCAACTTCGTGAAAAAAGGTTTAGCTGCGCATGCAGCGCCACGCGAAATCGAGTTTCGTGACAAACTTCCAAAAACGAGAAGCGGAAAAATTATGCGCCGCGTCTTGAAAGCTTGGGAGCTAAACTTACCGACAGGTGACTTATCAACAATGGAAGATTAAAAAAATCGGGCATGGCCCGATTTTTTTAGTTTGTTGATGACTGTTCTTCTGCTGGTATTTCTATCGGTTGTTCATCGGTTGATTGCTCAGATGGTGTAGCAGGCAGCATGCGAACGATATTTGACGGATTCGATTCCAATCCAGCAATATCGACAGCAGTAACGTAATATATGCCTTGTTTTAACAGTATGCTCTTTTGTTCTCCTTTACGTATCGTCGCCGTGACTTGAAACGGTGCTGTTTCTGATGCTGTATAATATACGCGATATCCAATGACATCTTGTTCGTGATGTTCGCCCCAGACGAGCGTTGCTCCTTTTTGTTGCACTGCAAGCGGATCTGGTTTTTTACCGTTTTCTTGAAGTGTTTTTGCTACAAATACATGTTTCCACTTGTCGTTTCGAGGAAGCAGTTGGCTCATATCTTTTATATGTTGAATTCCCCATTGTTCAAGCAATGAACCGTCAATCATTACGCCTTCCTTTGTAAATTCCCTCGGTGTTGATGGAAGCGCAACGTATCGTTCTCCGTTTAATTCGACGAAAGCCCCGCTCACTAAATACTGATCTTCTTGTTTCGGTACGAAGGCGGTATTGAATAAATCACTTTCTATAAGTCCGAACCGTTTGCACGTTTTTGACGGAAGTAATCCGGAAATGACACAATATGAACGTTGTACAATGCCACCTGGCATGTGAAATCGCTCTTGTGGCGCAATCAGCTCTGGACGAATGTCGTATGCCCCGTTTATTAATTGCGCCCATAGTAGTAAGTTTCTTTGGGAATATGATAGTCCTTTATAACTTTTTTCGAGTGGCTTTGGTGTATCATATCCCATCCATATACCGAATGTAACATTCGGGTTTGTTGCTACGAACCAAGCATCTTTCGTATTTTGGCTCGTTCCAGTTTTTCCTGCCCAGTCAGCTGAAAACTTTAGCTTACCGTTCAAAAAGGCGGCCGTGCCTGAGCGGATGACATCGCGCATCATATCAATTGTTAAGTAAGCTGTCTGTGGCGAAAATACTTCGACTTGTTTTGGTTCATGTTCATATATGACTTTGCCGTTTTTATCGACAATTTTTTCAATTAAATAGGCGTCAACAAACTTTCCTCCGTTTGCAAACGTAGCATATGCATTTACATTTTCCTCAATCGTTACACCTTTTGTTAATCCGCCAAGCGCAAGCGATAAGTTGTGTCCATCTCCTGTTGTTAAACTTGTAAATCCCATTTTTTCCAAATATGAGATTGGTCGTTGGTCGATGATGCGCGCATATGTCCGAATAGCAGGAATGTTATACGATTTTTTCAGCGCATGACGTACGGATGTTAAGCCATGCGTTTTTCCATCCGCGTTTTTCGGTCGGTACGGACCTTGTTTCGTTGGGATTTCCAACGCGACATCTGGAATAACGGACCCCGGCTGAACGATCCCCATTTCCATTGCTGGTGCATAAACAAGAAGCGGCTTCATCGTTGATCCGTTTGAGCGATATGCTTGTGTAGCGTGATTTAGCTGCTCGCGTTTATAATCTCTTCCTCCAACAAAGCTAATGATGCGTCCCGTTTTGTTTTCGATGAGCATCGCACCGACTTCTACCGGTTGACGTACGGAAACGATTTGTCCTGTTTTTTCGTCTTTTTTTCGTACGAGTGTATCGCTTCCGAAGTAAGGATATTTTTCTACGATTGCTTGCATGCGCTCATATATATCTTTGTCGATCGTTGTGTAAATCGTGTAACCGTTTTGTCGTAATTGTTTTTCAGCCTTTTCCGCATATTCCCTATATAGTTGATCGTTCAAACGCACATCTTGCCGTTCATAGCCATCTTTTTTAGCTAGTAAATCAATGAAAATGTCTTTTGCACGACGCTCAATTTCAAACGTTAACCACGGGTATTTCTCTATTGGAGAAGGTAAGGAAGAAACAAAATCTTTCGTAATGTCGTATGCAATCGCTTCCTCATACTGCTCTTTTGAAATATACCCTGCTTTTTTCATGCGCGATAATACAGTTTTCATCCGATTTAACGCTGGGGATAAATCGTTTTTCAACTCCCCTTTGCTTGTAAACGGCGTATAGCGAAACGGACTTTGTGGCAATCCTGCTAAAAATGCAGCTTGCGGCAATGTTAATTCTTTTGCATCAACACCGAAAACGCCTTTTGCGGCAGCTTGAACGCCAGCAATATTTCGTCCAGATGCGTTTCTACCGAAAGGTACGACGTTCATGTATGCCTCTAAAATTTCATCTTTTGAAAAAAATTTCTCAAGCCGTAAAGCAAGTAATACTTCTTTTGCTTTTCGTTCAAATGACACTTCATTTGTTAAAATTTGGTTTTTAACAAGCTGTTGTGTTAATGTACTCCCACCGCTACGTGTTGAGGAGTTTGTTGCTTCTTGAAAAATGGCACGTATAATTGCTTTTGGTACAACCCCTTTATGCTCATAAAAATGTTCATCCTCCGTCGCGATAATCGCTTGAATGAAATAAGGGGAAACTTCTGAAAGTTTAATTTCGTCTCGCTCTAAATCGGATCGAAAATAACCAAGATATTGATGATTAGCAAAATAAATATGTGTCGTTTCTTCGTAGTTATAAATATCTTTTTTCATTTCTTTGTAAGGAATCGGTTCGGCATCTTTCACAAGCGAAGCGAAATACCCGGCCCCGACACCAAAGGCAAAACTGAACGCACATAAGCTAGCAATGAATATAATTAAACATACGTTCCAAATGACTTCATATGTAATTGTGAAATGGCGCCATAGCTTTTGCCAAGAAAATCTGACTTGTTTTTCAGACATAGTGACCTCCCATCCGTATTGTATTTTCATTATTATATCATAATTTGTCTTTTCATATCGGTAAATGTCTAAATTTGTTTCAATATCTTGACAACGATGAATGTTTTATGATAAAAGAGGATATACCGACATGTAAATAATTGAGCGATGATCGGAATGAGTAGTGCTTATCTCCCTGCGACCAGAGAGCTAGTGGTTGGTGCGAACTAGCGCATAGATGAGCATGAATTACCTCCGGGAGCATCTTTTGCGAACGGCGTGTGCCAAGTAGCAAAAGACGGTGTCGACCGTTATGGCAATGAAGTGAGAGAACATAGGTGTTCTCTAAGTAGGGTGGTACCGCGATATAAACTCGTCCCTTCATGTGAAGGACGAGTTTTTTTGTTGTGACTATAGACTAGAAAGGGTGATTGCAATGGATTTGCTCCAAGATTTACAATTTCGCGGTTTAATTAATCAAATGACGGATGAAGAAGGTCTGAAAGCATTGCTATCAGAAGAGCAAGTAAAAGTATATTGCGGTTTTGATCCGACGGCGGATAGTTTGCACATCGGTCACTTGCTTCCGATCTTAATGTTGCGTCGCTTTCAACAGGCGGGACACCAACCGATTGCGCTCGTCGGTGGAGCGACGGGGCTCATTGGGGATCCGAGTGGGAAAAAAGCGGAGCGAAAGTTGAATGAAAAAGAGACAGTTGCTCATTACAGTGAACGAATTAAACAGCAGTTAAGTCGTTTTTTAGATTTTGAAAAAGAAAATAACCGAGCGATTATTGCGAATAACTACGAGTGGATCGGATCGCTTGATGTCATTACCTTTTTGCGTGACGTTGGAAAAAACTTCGGTATTAACTATATGCTTGCGAAAGAGTCTGTTCAATCACGATTGGAAACAGGAATTTCGTTTACAGAATTTAGCTATATGATTTTGCAAGCATACGATTTCTTAAAGTTATATGAAATGTATGGTTGTAAATTGCAAGTTGGTGGAAGTGACCAATGGGGGAATATTACAGCAGGGTTAGAGCTCATCCGAAAAACAGAAGAAGATGCCAAAGTATTTGGACTAACTGTCCCACTCGTAACGAAAGCGGATGGAACGAAGTTTGGGAAAACGGAAGGTGGAGCAGTATGGCTTGATGCTGATAAAACATCCCCATATGAATTTTACCAATTTTGGATTAATACAGATGACCGTGATGTCGTAAAATATTTGAAATACTTCACGTTTTTATCACATGAAGAAATTATCGAATTGGAAAAGCAAACAGCTGAAGCGCCAGAAAAACGGGCAGCGCAAAAAGCGCTAGCTGCTGAGATGACGCGCCTCGTTCATGGGGAAGAAGCGTTGCAGCAGGCGATCAACATTTCTGAAGCGCTCTTTAGCGGAGATGTAGCCAAACTAACAGCGGATGAAATTGAACAAGGGTTTAAAGATGTGCCATCGTACGTCTGCGATGAAAAAGAGATGGCGCTTGTTGATTTACTTGTAGCAAGCGGTATTTGCCCATCGAAGCGTCAAGCTCGTGAGGATGTCACAAACGGAGCGATTTATATCAATGGTGAGCGTGTGCAAGATGTGAATAAAATGATGACAGAAGAAGACCGTATGGAAGGACGTTTTACCATCATTCGTCGTGGTAAGAAAAAGTATTACTTAATTCGTTATGCATAAAAAATCCTCTCTGCCGAAGCAGAGAGGATTTTTTCATTAACGAGAGTAGAACTCAACGATTAATGCTTCGTTAATTTCCGCAGGCAACTCAGAGCGTTCAGGTAAACGAGTGTAAGTACCTTCTAATTTGTCTGCGTCAAGTGTTAAATAGTCAGGTACGAAGTTGTTCACTTCAAGCGCTTCTTTAATGATTTGAAGGTTGCGAGACTTTTCGCGAACAGAAATCGTTTGGCCTGGCTTTACACGGTAAGAAGGAATGTCAACGCGGCTGCCATCAACTAAAATGTGACCGTGGTTAACTAACTGACGAGCTTGACGGCGAGTGCGTGCGAAACCTAAACGGTAAACAAGGTTGTCTAAGCGAGACTCAAGTAAGATCATGAAGTTTTCACCGTGTTTACCAGCCATTTTACCTGCTTCTTCGAACGTTTTACGGAATTGACGTTCGTTTACACCGTACATATGGCGAAGTTTTTGCTTCTCTTGAAGCTGAATGCCATATTCAGATAGTTTTTTGCGTTGTCCTGGACCATGTTGACCTGGTGGGTAAGGACGTTTTTGTAACTCTTTACCTGTGCCGCTTAATGAAATGCCAAGGCGGCGAGAAATTTTCCATGTTGGACCTGTATAACGAGCCATAAATGCTCCTCCTTTGTTTTTATTTTTGGTAAAATAAAAACAGTCGTGCCTCACTATTTATCGCCATTTTGTTTTCATGTATCCTCGCCCTAGCAGCTGAGAGTTACACGATACAACCTCCAATTAGAGACGCACGTCTCTAAGGGGAACAAAATGGACATACAAATGTGAGCACAAAGGCTGCAATATTTTACACAAAGGCTATTATAGTTTTTTTTTGCGTCTGAGTCAATCATTTTTGTATGGTCTTTGTAATAAGGATTATGGTATGATATAATTAATAGGTCTTAAGTTTTAGGGATATTACAGAAACTCTCATTTTTTTATTTATATGGTTTGTACATATAAAGAGAGGAAGTATGTGCGGGTGAGTGAAAAAAATGGACGTTCAAGAGCGCGATCAATACGCAATATTTAAACAAAAGTTTTTTGATTGGTTTTTAAGTGAAGAAGATTTTACCGATTTACCTCGCATCATTCAAGCGCTCATCACCTTATTGCAAAAAGAGTTTCATTTGTTAGATGTCACCTTTTACGTACTTAACCCGTTTAAACATGCTTTTGAGCCTGAAGTGACGACTGACTGTATGATTAAGCAGCGCCGGGAACATGCCTCGATTCCATTTGATAGTCATCTAAAAGAACAGTTTGACGACGTTATGATTATTGATGACGGAAGCGAGATTAAAACGGTGCAGTTCGGGGTGTATTTTTCAGAAGATTCATGCAGTCTCGTTCGTTTTCGCATACATGAGCGGGATATGCTACCAACATCGTCTATTAAACAAATGAAACACGATTTTTTAAAAGTGTTTGCCCGTATTCGTAAAGTATCTGAAGTATTGAGTGAGGAAAAAAGATATGAACAGTTGCATCGAGCGACAACAAAAATTCATGCCTCGATGAATATTGGTGATGTGCTTGAAGAAATTGTGAAAACGTTAAAGGACGTGTATCCGGCGTTTACGTGCCATCTATTTTTATCACACGATAGTACAACAGATCGTGATTTGCCGATTAAATTGCTCACATTTGAAAATGAAGATGAGCATATGGGAGCAATGCAGGCGTACGTGACGGGGCAAATTCAGCTCCACGATTCGCTTGTCCATAAAAAGTCTGTCATTTATGCTCCGATTAAAGGGGCGCAAGGGATTTATGGCGTCATCGAAATGATTGCTCCGACAGTTATGGAACTTCCAGAGCGAGAGATGCGTTTTATTTCCTTGCTGGCAAATACAGCTGGTAGCGCCTTAGAAAATGCAAAATTGTACGAACAGTCGAAACGATTAATTGCTGACTTACAACTCATTAATGAAACGATTCACCACTTGAACACAAATTTACGTTTCCAAGACGCCTTGCAGTTTATGATCGAAAAAATCAAAACATCGTTTGATGCGGAAGAAGTCGGTTTTATTATTTTACAAGAAAAAGAGCGAAAAGTGCTTCCGGGTAGTACATCTTTTTTCCAATCGCGTGAAGCAAAAGCATATGTAGATTTCGTTTTTCATCGTATTCAACATCCACGTGATACGTTATTTTTAGGTGATGTGAAAATCCATAGCAATGATACGAAACGTTTTCGCTCGCTTATGGCTGTGCCGATGATGCGTGGTATGATGAAAGGTGTAGCAATTGTATTGCATCAAGAGGCGTATCATTTTTCGTTTGATATGTTTAAATTGTTGCAGTCGCTTATTCATCACTCGACGTTGGCGTTTACAAACGCGGCGTTGCGTGAAGAACTCGAACGGATGGTCATTACCGATCGGTTAACGAATTTATACGCACGTCATTACTTAGACGAACGCATCCAACGTTCGATGGAAGAGGACGGATTAGGTACGTTTATTTTAATAGACATTGATAATTTCAAAAAAGTAAACGACACGTACGGACATCAAGTAGGTGATGAAATCATTATTCAAGTGGCAAACATTATTAAAGCAAACATTCGCCAAAACGATATTGGAGCTCGATGGGGTGGAGAGGAACTTGCTATTTATTTACCGAAAGTGTCCATTCATGCGGGTGTATCGATCGCCAATCGTTTAGTACAAAAAGTTCGTGAACTAACGAATCCACCTGTGACCATTTCTTGTGGCGTGTCGTATTGGAAGAAAAATCGTGTTGACTCTGTGAAAGAGCTATTTAATCGTGCGGATGAAGCGCTGTATACAGCGAAACGGGCGGGAAAGAACCGAGTTGTTGTGCAAGAATATTAAAAGAGGCCAATTCATCGGCCTCTTTCTTATATGTTGAGATGCTGAACAAGCGTTTCAACAAAACGTTGTAAATATTGTTCATCTATTTCATCAAAGCGATTTTTGATCGGGCTGTCAATATCGAGCACACCGATGACAACACCGTTTTTCATCATTGGGACGACAATCTCAGATTGAGATGCCGCATCGCATGCGATGTGACCCGGGAAGGTGTGAACATCGGCAACACGTACTGTGCGCTTTTCAATAGCAGCCGTTCCACATACCCCTTTGCCGAACGGAATGCGCACGCAAGCCGGTAACCCTTGAAACGGCCCGAGAACGAGTTCGTTTCCTTCGGTTATATAAAAACCGACCCAATTAATATCGTGCAGAAAATAATTCAATAAAGCGGAAGCGTTCGCTAAGTTCGCTACAACATTTTTTTCATCTGAAATTAACGCTTTCAGTTGTTCGATGACAAGTGTATAATTTTCCTCTCTTGTCCCTGTGTATGCTTGTGTATGAAACATGTTTTTCACTCCTTATACATCAACATATGTTCAATCCCTTGATGAAGTCCAGCGACTGAATGGGCATCCGAGCCGTAAACGAGCGGAACGCCGAGCTCCAATGCTTTTTTGACGACCCAATGGGGTGGATAAGGCTCTAGACAAAGTGGTTTTACTGCTCCAGCCCCGTTATAATCAAGCTCTAATTGGCGGGATTTCATTTCTTTTAAAATACGTGCGATGATGTTAGATGCATCATATTCACACGGGTATGCCCGATGAAACTTTCGAACGAGCGTGATGTGACCGATCCGTTTTGGTTTGTACGGTCCTAAGTCCGCAACAACGGACGCTAACACGGCGTTATAATATGCGTCGTACACTTGTTCAACGGAACCGAGCGAGGCGACGATTTCACCAAACATCTCCTCGCTGTAATCAACACACATATAGCCGTTGCCGACAGCTAAAAAATGAACAGATAAAATGCTATCGTCCAATTGTGGGCCAACTTCATTTAAAAATGCTGTCGTTTCTCGTTCATAACCGACGATGAAATCAACTTCGAGCCCGATGCGAATACGAATATGTCTTTCGTACTGTTTTTTTAATGATTGTAAAATGGATACGTACGACGCTAGTTGCTCTTCTTTCATTGCACTATCTTGGTAAGGGGTTGGGTCTATAAATCCTTTTGGAAGCGGTGCGTGCTCGGTGAATGAAATGTCTGTATAGCCGAGCGAAATAGCCTTTTCAATATATTCATGTAGCGCATCTTTGCTTCCGTGGGGACAGAAAGGTGTATGAATATGTCCATCGCGCACGTTTTTCCCCCCTTTTTGCATGCACAGTTCGACAAAAATCACGTTTTTTAGGAAAAAAATTAAAATTTTTGCTCAAAAAATGTTGCTAACATGGTATCATAAAATCATTGAAAAGAAAATGCCTTCTCCATAAAAAAAAAGAAAGATTGACAACAAGGAGGCCCATTATGGAATTTGTAGCGATTAGTGCGCTCCTCGTCATCGGAGGACTTACATATACATATGTGCATCGAAAACGTTTATATAAACAAATTGACGAATTAGAACAATGGAAAATTTCCTTGATGAATCGACCTGTGCCAGAGGAACTGTCTAAAATTAAGTCGTTAAATATGATGGGGGAAACAGAGCAGCTGTTTGAAAAATGGCGAAATGAGTGGGACGATATTGTTGCTGTTCAGCTTCCGAATATAGAGGAAAAGTTGTTCGACATTGAGGAAGCGGTTGTCAAATACCGATTTATGAAAGCAAAAGAGGCGTTACGTCAAACGGAGCAACAACTACGAGAAATTGAAGGGAACATTCAACGTATTTTATTAGAGTTGCAAGAATTAGTCGGAAGCGAAGAGAAAAATCGAGAAGAAATTGAGCAACTGAAGGAAAAGTATCGTCAAGTAAAAAAAGCGATGCTTACTCAACGTCATGCATTTGGTTGCACAGAAGTTGCGCTTGAGGAGCGATTAGATGATCTTCAAAACCAATTCCAGACATTTGAACAGTTAACAACGGAAGGGAATTATTTAGCTGCTCGCGAAGTCGTAGTGGTTATTCAAAACGAGCTACATGAATTGAACCGTTTTATTGAACAAATTCCGCTTTTATTAAGCGACGCACAAATTGAAATCCCTGCGCAACTCGACAACATTGTCGAGGGATATCGTGAACTGTTAGAAAAAGGGTATGTGCTTGACCATCTTCCGGTTGATAAAGAGGTTGAAGAGGTTCGAGGAAAAGTGTCTCAAGTGGTTGCATTATTAGAAGAGCTTAAAGTCGATGAAGCAGAAGCGCTCCTTCGTGAAACACAAGAAGATGTCGATACGTTGTACGACTTATTAGAAAAAGAAGTGTATGCTGAACGGTTCGTTCATGATGAAACAGAAAAGATCGAACAAACGCTTTACGATTTGGAAGAAGAAACGAAAGAAACGCGTGATGAAACATTATTTGTGCAACAAAGCTATCATTTATCGCAAAGCGACTTAGATAAATATCGACAAATCGAGAAGCAAGTACAACAACTAATGAAACGTTTTATGCTCATCCAAACGAAAATGGCCGAGGAGCGTTTAGCTTACTCGCTTATTCGTGAAGAGCTTGAAGAAATTTTAGCGCAAATTGCTACAGTAAAAGAGAAGCATGCCCAGTTTCGCGAGCATTTATATGCGTTACGCAAAGACGAATTAGCAGCGCGCGAGAAGCTGTCGGAAATGAAAAAACAGTTATCGGAAGCGATTCGACTTGTGAAAAAAAGCAAGCTCCCAGGTTTGCCAGAGTCTTATATGTTACAAGTGAGTGAAGCGCGCGAAAGCTTAACACGCGTTTCCCTTACGCTAGATGGAAAACCATTGAATATGGAGGCGGTTCATCAAGCGTTAGATGAGGCGATCGTTTTTGTGCAAAACGTGTATGATCAAACAAAAGAAATGATTGAACAAGCCCAATTAGCAGAAAGAGTTATACAGTATGGCAACCGCTATCGTCGACGTTTTCAGGTGGTAAAAGAAGGATTAGACGAAGCGGAACAACTGTTTCGAAGATACGAATACGAACTGGCATTACAAAAAGCAATCGCTGTGGTCGAACAAGTCGAAGAAGGGGCATTTGAACGTATTCGAGAGTGGCTAAAAGAAAACGAGTGAAAGGATGTCCTTTCACTCGTCTTTTAACTTACTTTTCTTTCGGTACGTGTGACACGATTTGTTTTGTTTAGTAATAAACCGATGACCCCGCCAATGAGTGCTGGTGTAAGCCAGCCGATCCCTTGTTCAAAGAGCGGCAATGTTTTTTCGTATACATGTAAGATGGACGATACATCAAATCCTGCTGCCTTCAGTCCATCAACGATGCTGACGAGAAGCGTACCAGCGAGCGCCCCGATGTAAACGGTTTGTTTTCCCCTGAAATAGTCATGGAGAAACGATAGGGCGACGAGGGTAATGGCTAATGGATAAATAATAATAAGCACAGGAACGGATAACGAAATGAGTTTCGTTAAACCGACATTTGCGGTGAATGCGCTAAAGCAGCTCATAACAATGGCGAGCATTCGATAGGAAAGCTTTGGCGAAATTTTCGAAAAATAACTTGCGCAAGAAGATAATAAACCAACTGATGTCGTTAAGCACGCAAGCATAATGATGATCGATAAAATGATTGTACCCGCTTGACCGAATAAATAGGTCGCGGTTTGACTAATGATTTCGCCGCCGTTATTGCGATAACCGATCGCTTGTACGCTCGATGCTCCAATAAAAGCGAGCGATACATACACGAGCGTTAATCCAGAAGCAGCCACGAACCCGGCCTGAATACAAAGCTTCGTTAATTGTTTTTTATTTGTAATTCCTTTTTGTTGAATGGCTTGAATGACGATGATACCAAAAACGAGTGCCGCGATGGCATCCATCGTTAAGTACCCGTCAACAAACCCTTTAAAAAACGGGGCGTCTGTATATGCATCCGTTGGCGGTTGAATGTCTCCCATAGGCGTCCATATGCTTTTGACAAAAAATAAAGCAAGACCGATGAGTAAAAGAGGTGTTAACAACTTGCCAATTCGGTCAACTAATTTCGAAGGGTTTAACGCTAACCAAAGGGATATGCTAAAATAAACAACAGTATACACCGCTAACATGACGGATCGATCGACCGTTTCAGGTAAAAATGGTGTCACACCAATTTCAAATGATACCGTACCTGTTCGTGGAATACCAAAAAACGGACCGATCGCTAAATACATAACGATCGTAAAGATGACACCAAATACTGGATGTGCTCGGCTAGCTAATTGTTGCAAGTCGTTCCCTGTTCTTGCAATCGCGATTATTGCTAAAACTGGCAATCCGACACCGGTAATTAAAAAACCTACGATGGCAAGCCACATGTTTTCCCCTGCTGCTTGCCCGAGAGCTGGAGGGAAAATCATGTTACCAGCGCCAAAAAATAAAGCAAATAACATAAAACCGACAGCTATTAAATCTTTTTTCGACATGCTGATCCTCCTTTGTTGTCTCCGTACCAGCATATATACTACCATACAAAATAAAAATTTTGTCGTTTTTATAAAAAGTTTCAATCTTTAAAATATTCTTTGATTATTTCTTTTTTGAATAAAGATGTGATAATATAAGAAGGCTGTTTGTATACGAACGTAATGGAGGTTTGGGCGATGATATATTTAGATAATAGCGCCACAACAAAACCGTTTCCAGAAGTGCTACAATCTTTTTTAAAAGTCGCGAGCGATTATTTTGGCAATCCGTCTTCGCTACACGGACTAGGTATGCAAGCCGAGCGACTGCTCACGCAAGCGAGAGAACAAATCGCACGTTTGCTCGAGGTGAAGCCGACCGAAGTGATTTTTACATCAGGTGGGACGGAAGGAAACAATTTAGCCATTAAAGGTGCGGCTTGGCAACATCAGCAGCGCGGCCGCCACATCATTACAACAGCGATTGAACACCCATCTGTCACCGAGGCGTGCAGACAGCTAGAACAACTCGGTTTTCAAGTTACATATGTACCTGTTGATGAACGTGGTATCGTTTCTCCAACACATATTGAACAAGCGTTGCGCGATGATACAATTCTCGTTTCTGTCATGCATGTAAATAACGAAGTAGGCTCTATTCAACCGATTGAACAAATTGGTGCGATGTTGAAAAAATATCCGAAAGTGCTATTTCATGTTGATGGGGTGCAAGGTGCGGCGAAAGTACCACTTCATTTGAAACAGGCAAACGTTGATTTATATACGGTATCGGCGCATAAATTTCACGGTCTAAAAGGAGCAGGAGTTTTGTACGTTCGCGAAGGTGTGCGCCTTTCTCCGCTTTTATCGGGAGGGGCACAAGAAATGCAATTGCGCTCAGGAACAGAAAATGTCGCTGCTATTGTTGCGATGGCGAAAGCGTTACGATTATCGGTGGAAAAGTATCATGAGGCATATGATCGACTTGAGAAAATGAAACGAGCGCTCATCGAACGCTTACAAACGATTGAAGGTATTCGTGTTCACACGCCATTTGAACAATCAGCTCCACATATTATTCATTTTTCACTAGAAGGAATAAAATCAGAAACGTTTGTTCACGAATTAGAAAAGCAACATATATACGTATCGACAACATCAGCTTGTTCATCCCGTAAAAAAGCGCCAAGTAAAACATTGTTAGCGATGGGAATCGAAAAAACGCGGGCGGAGCGTTCGATTCGCATAAGTTTATCATACGAACAACAAATGGAGCATGTCCCAATCATTATTGAAGCCATTGAGCAAGCATATGAACGATTAAAAATAGTAGTGAGGGGAACGAAATGACGTATGATCATATTGTAATTCGTTACGGTGAAATGTCGACAAAAGGAAAAAATCGTTTACAATTTGTACGATGTTTAAAACGAAATATAGCAAAAAAATTGAAACATTTTCCGAACCTTCAAATTGAAGCGTTGCGCGATCGGATGTACATTCGACTACATCATACACCACCGCAACCTGTCATCGAAAAATTGCAAGAAGTGTTCGGTATTCAATCCTTAAGTTTGGCATTAAAGACAGAGAACGACTTGCAAAAAATAAAAGAAGCAACATTATTTTTCGTGAAACAATTTCCATACGAAGGGAAAACATTCAAAATATCAGCAAGAAGAGCAGATAAACAATTTCCGATCACAACAAATGAATTAAACTATGAGCTCGGTAGTTATGTGCTGAAAAACACAACGGGCTTAACGGTCGACGTCCATCATCCAGACATTGACGTTCGTGTTGAAGTACGAAAGGAAGGAACGTACATTACTGCATATGACGTACCAGGAGCGGGTGGTTTACCTGTTGGAACGAGTGGGAAAGCGATGCTTATGCTTTCTGGTGGAATTGATAGTCCAGTAGCTGGATATTTGGCAATGAAGCGAGGCTTGCAAATTGAGGCTGTTCACTTTTTTAGCCCCCCATTCACAAGTGAGCGAGCGAAGCAAAAAGTGATCGACTTAGCGCAGCGTTTAACGGAATTTGGTGGTACGATTCGTCTTCATATTGTACCGTTTACCGAGTTGCAACAAGCGATTTATAAACAAGTGCCGGAAAATTATTCGTTGATCGCTACGCGGCGTGCGATGTTGCGCATTACAGATGAAATTCGCAAAAAAGAAAATGGATTGGCGATTGTAACTGGGGAAAGTTTAGGGCAAGTTGCTAGTCAAACACTTGAAAGTATGGTCGTTGTCAACGATGTTACAACGACGCCAATTCTTCGTCCGCTCGTCTCAATGGACAAAACGGAAATTATTGCGATTGCTGAACGAATTGGTACACATCACATTTCTATTCGTCCATATGAAGATTGTTGTACGATTTTTACGCCAAAAGCACCGAAGACGAAGCCAAAAAAAGAAAAAATTATCCAATACGAAAAGTTTTTGCCTTTAGATGAAATGATTACAGAAACGGTTGCGCGTGTTGAAACGATCACGTTAAAACCGAATGAGCCATTGGACGAGCTCTTTTAGACGTATGAAGTTCATTTGTTTTGCACAACCTATAGTTGCGAGGGGGTGAAAACAAATGGCAAATCGAAATCGATTGCTCGTCCCTGGTGTGCAACAAGCGATTGATCAAATGAAATATGAGATTGCTCAAGAGTTTGGCGTGCAGTTAGGCTCAGATACAACTGCGCGAGCAAACGGTTCTGTCGGTGGCGAGATTACGAAACGCCTCGTGAAAATGGCAGAACAACAATTGAGTAGCCAAAAATAAATGTTAGGTGACAAAACTCGGTAGTTGACCCTACCGAGTTTTTTATTTTTAAAAATTTTTAGAAAAGTTATACAAAATTATTCGATTTTTTTGTATAATTTTTTTGTATCATACGGTAAGGGGGAGAGGAAAATGAATTTAATTGCACCAGAAAAGTACAATTTAACAAGCGAGTTTGAAAAGTATGCGGACGATCCAAACCGAATGGCGTTGAAATGGGAGAGTGAATCGGGAGAAACAAAAGAGCTTACATATGTTGAGCTAATGAAACAGGCGAATAAAATTGCAAACGCTTTCGTTAATCATGGATTGCAAAAAGGAGATAAAGTGCTTGTGATGCTCCCGCGTTTGTTAGAAGCATATGCGGTATATATAGGTGCGTTGAAAGCCGGGCTTGTCGTTATTCCGAGTTCCGAGATGTTGCGTACAAAAGATTTGCAATATCGGATTTCGCATGGGGAAGTGAAAGGGGTTATTGCTTATTTTCCATATGTTGAGCAATTCATTCCTATTGAGGGTATGGAAAATATGGTCGCATTTTCGGTCGGCGGTTCGACTGAGCGATGGCTCGATTTACATGAAGAAATGGCAAAACAAAGTGATGCATTTGTTGCTGTAGAGACGTCTCGTGAAGATATGGCATTTTTATCTTATACATCGGGGACGACAGGAAATCCGAAAGGTGTAGTGCATACGCACGCTTGGGCATATGCTCACTTAAGAACAGCAGCAAAAAATTGGCTTTGTATTGAAGAAGGGGATCTTGTTTGGGCAACAGCAAGTCCAGGGTGGCAAAAATGGGTATGGAGCCCGTTTTTATCAACGCTTGGATGCGGGGCGACAGGTTTTGTGTACCATGGCCGCTTTGAGCCGGAAAAATATTTGCATCTGCTAGAGAAGTACCGTATAAATGTACTTTGTTGTACACCAACCGAATATCGTCTTATGGCGAAGGTGCCGACGATTTCTCAATATAAGTTGCCGCACTTGCATAGCGCTGTATCAGCAGGTGAACCGTTAAACAGAGAAGTCATTGATACGTTTGAGCGGTATTTTGGTGTTCAAGTTCGCGATGGATATGGACAAACAGAAAATACGTTGCTTGTCGGCGTGATGAAAGGAATGAACATAAAGCCAGGTTCGATGGGGAAACCGACACCAGGGAATCGTGTTGAAATTATTAATGAGTTCGGTGAGCCTTGTGCGGTTGGAGAAGTCGGAGATATTGCGGTTCACGTCGAAACGCCAGCTTTATTTAAGTGTTATTATAAAGACCCGGAACGAACAGCGATGCAGTTTCGTGGAGAATATTATATTACTGGCGATAAAGCGAAAAAAGATGAGGAAGGGTACTTTTGGTTTGAAGGTCGTGGCGACGATATTATTATTAGCTCAGGTTACACAATTGGTCCGTTTGAAGTGGAAGATGCATTAGTGAAACATCCATTTGTGAAAGAATGTGCGGTTGTCGCTAGCCCGGATGAAATTCGGGGGCACGTTGTTAAAGCGTTTATTGTGCTACGAGAAGGGGTAGATAAAAACGACCCGAATTTAATTCCGCAGCTTCAAGAGCACGTGAAACAACTAACAGCGCCGTATAAATATCCGCGCAAAATCGAGTTTGTTGATGATCTACCAAAAACAACTTCTGGGAAAATACGTCGTGTTGAATTGCGTGAGCGTGAAATGAAAGCTATGCAAAAGTAATATATTCCGCTCCGATTTATTCGGAGCGGAAAAAAGCTTGACGAACAAAAAAAATTTTTGTATTATTCTTTTTAGAATTTTCTTAAAATTAAGAAAATGTTTTTATCTCTCTTTTTGGTAACGCTTACATTTTGGTTTTTCGATGTGTAAAGTCATAAACATATGAAAACGCCCATAAAGTGTTATCGAAAGAGAGAGAAATAAAGAAAAAAAGGGGGGGATGAAATGGGCATATTAAACGTGCAAAACGTATCTATTCGTTTTGGTGGTGTTTTAGCGCTTGATGCTGTTTCTTTCGAAGTAAAAGAAGGGGAGATTTTTTCCCTTATTGGACCAAATGGAGCCGGGAAAACGAGCATGTTGAACTGTATTAGCGGCTTGTACAAACCGACAGAGGGGGACATTTTTTTCAAAGGTGAACGGATCACGCATGTCAAACCACATAAACGTGCAGCTTTAGGGATTGCACGGGCGTTTCAAAACATTGAATTGTTTCCTCATTTATCTGTTTTGGACAATCTTATGCTTGGCAGACATGTGCGTATGAAAACAGGCGTGCTTGCGGGGGGATTGTACTGGGGAAAAGCGCAAAAAGAAGAAGTAGAGCATCGTTATAAAGTCGAAGAAGTGATCGATTTTTTAGAGCTTGAACATGTACGCAATGTGCCTGTTGGTACGCTATCTTACGGTTTACAAAAGCGGGTAGAAGTCGGTCGGGCATTAGCGATGGAACCAGATTTACTGTTGCTCGATGAACCAATGGCCGGCATGAACAACGAAGAAAAGGAAGATATGGCGCGCTATATCATCGATATTCACGAAGAAAAAAAGACGACAATTATTTTAATTGAGCACGACATGGGTGTTGTCATGGATTTATCCAATCATATTGCTGTGTTGGATTTTGGAAAATTGATCGCGTACGGAACGCCAAAAGAAGTACAAACAAATCCGCGCGTCATTGAAGCGTATTTAGGAGAAGAACATGCGGTGTAAAGGGGGAGTTTTATGGAACAAATGACGTTTCCGCAACTATTAACCGCTCGTGCGCGGCAAAAAACAAATCAAGTCGCATTGCGCGAAAAAGATTACGGCATTTGGAACGAATATACGTATGGCGATTATTATGAACAAGTGAAAGCGCTCGCATTAGGGCTTGCTTCGCTCGGTTTTCGACGTGGAGATAAACTTGCGATCATTGGGGATAACCGTCCTGAGTGGGTGTTTAGTCAGCTTGCAACGCAAAGTTTAGGAGGGGTGTCGGTCGGCATTTATCAAGAGTCGTTGCCGAATGAACTTGCTTACATTATTGACAATTGTGATGCGACGTTTGTCGTCGTTGAAGATCAAGAACAAGTGGATAAGGTGCTTGAAGTAGAAAAAAATCTTCCAAAAGTGAAACATATTATTTACTATGATCCACGTGGTATGCGAAACTACAAGCACGATAAACTATTGTACTTTCAAGATGTGCAAGCGCTCGGTTGCCAATTTGAACAAACGCATCCGACATATTTCGATGACGAAGTACAGAAAGGATGCTACGATGATATCGCTATTTTATCGTATACATCTGGAACGACAGGCAATCCAAAAGGGACAGAACTTTCTTATCGCAACTTATTTGAAATGGCAAAGAACCTCGCAAAAATCGACCCACTTGACGAACAAGACGAATACCTTTCATTTTTACCACTCGCTTGGATAGGCGAACAAATGATGACCATTTCCATGGCATTCCACTGCAACATAGTTGTGAACTTTCCAGAAGAACCTTCAACGGTGTTTGAAAATTTACGAGAAATTGGACCGCATGTGATGTTTTCACCACCGCGCATTTATGAAGATATCGTTTCAAAATTTCAAGTACGCATTCAAGATGCAAGTTGGCTCAAAAGAAAAATATACGAATGGTGCAAACCAATCGGAGAAAAAGTAGCAGAAGCTCACTTTACAAAAAGCGATGTTTCATTTTGGACGAAATGTTTGTATAAATTGGCTGATTATTTTGTGTTTAGTGCCATTCGGGATCATTTTGGATTGTTGCGTCTAAAACGCGCATACACGGGCGGTGCGCCGCTAGGTCCAGATGTATTTCGCTTTTTTCATAGCATTGGTGTGAATGTGAAAAGTATTTATGGTCAAACCGAAGTATCGGGCATTGCGATCGTTCATCGCGATGGGGACATTAAAGTGGATAGCGTTGGCATGCCAATCCCAGAAACGGAAGTGAAAATTTCTGAGCAAGGTGAAATTTTGTTAAAAAGCCCTAGTGTATGTTGTGGTTATTATAAAAACGAAAAAGCAACGAAAGAAACGATTGAGGACGGCTGGTTGCATACAGGCGATGCAGGGTATATAGATGAAACCGGTCATTTGTATGTTATTGATCGTTTAAAAGATGTCATTCGTTTACAAACGGGTGAGATGTTTTCGCCACAATTTATTGAAAACAAATTGAAATTTAGCCCGTACATTCAAGAAGCTGTGGCCATTGGGCGCGATCGCCCGTACGTTGTGGCGATCATTAACATCGATATGGCGAACGTCGGACGCTGGGCAGAAAAAAATCAACTCGTTTATACGACATATTCCGATTTGTCTGCGAAACAAGAAGTGATTCAGCTTATTCAAGAACAAGTAAACGAAATTAATCAATCGCTTCCGGAGAAAGCGCGTGTGAAAAAGTTTGTGTTGCTTTATAAGGAGCTTGATGCGGATGATGAAGAGCTAACGAGAACGAAAAAAGTGCGCCGTCAATTTATCGCAAAAAAATATGCTCTACTTATTGAAGGGATGTATTCAGAAACAGATCACATTGCTGTAGAAGGAACAATCAAATATCGCGATGGCAAAGAACAAGTGATTAAAACGACATTAAAAGTCGTCTCGATTGATGAAGGGGAGGGAGCGGCGTAAATGGCTTTTTTCTTACAAATGCTTGTAACCGGCATCGTTGTCGGCAGCGTATATGCACTTGTTGCGCTAGGGTTTGTACTCATTTACAAATCGAGCGACGCCATTAATTTTGCGCAAGGTGAGTTTTTACTTATCGGGACATACGTTTGTTTAACGCTTGTTGCTAGCTATAATGTTCCGTTTATTGCAGCGTTATTGCTTGCATTAGCATTTAGTGCATTGCTCGGTTGGAGTGTAGAAAAAGTGGTGTTGCGTCCTTTCATTGGAAAACCGGTCATTTCTATGATTATGGCAACGATCGGGCTATCAAGTGTACTTGCAGGAATCGTCCATATCATTTGGGGACATGAAACGCGTGTATATCCACCTGTTTTTTCTGAAAAGCCATTGCAGTTTGGTGAAGTCATTATTGCTCCTGTATATGCATGGTCGTTTGTCATCGTAATGATTTGGCTCATCATTTTTACGTTATTTTTCAAATATTCACGGTTTGGGATCGCGATGCGGGCGACGGCAGACGATCAACAAGCAGCTTTGTCTATGGGAATTAGCGTAAAAACGATTTTCGCGATTGCATGGGCGATTGCAGCAATTGTATCAGCAGTTGGCGGAGTGCTATTAGGAAATATTAATGGAGTGAACTCTTCGCTTTCGCTGATCGGATTGAAAGTGTTACCTGTCGCCATTTTAGGTGGGCTTGACAGCATTCCTGGGGCGATTATCGGTGGGATTTTCATCGGGATCATTGAAAGCATGACAGGAGGATATTTAGATCCGCTTGTCGGCGGCGGTTTGAAAGAAGTCATTCCGTTTGTCATTCTCGTCATCATTCTTATGGTCAAACCATACGGACTATTCGGTAAAAAAGAAATTGAAAGGGTGTGAGAAATGGTGCGAAATCCGTTTGTAATGCAATGTGGTGAGTTCCATGTCGATTATAAGCAAGATATGACGATTTGGAAAATTGCACGTGTGCGCTGGCGTATTGTAACGATTGTTGCGCTATTTGCACTTTTTCCTATGGTCGCGACAGACTGCGTAGTCGGTTTGGCGACATTATGTGGTATCGCAGCCATTGGGGCCATCGGATTAAATATTTTGACAGGGTTTACTGGTCAAATTTCAATCGGGGTTGGTGCATTTTTAGGAGTAGGAGGATATACATCCGCCATCTTAACGACAAAGCTAGGCATTAGCTTTTGGATCGCTTTCCCGCTTGCTGGTCTCATTACAGCGCTTGTCGGTGCTTTATTTGGGATCCCGTCATTGCGCTTAAAAGGTTTATATTTAGCTATCGCGACATTAGCTGCGCAAGTGATTATTTTGTTCGTTATTTCTCGTTGGGATTCGTTAACAGGAGGAACAGCGGGGCTTGTATTAAGTCGTCCGCAAATCGGTTCGTTTACGTTTATGAGTGAAACGAGCTATTACTATTTAATGTTTGTCGTCTTACTCATCACGATTGTTTTTTCGCTTAATTTATTTCGCACGCGTGTCGGACGCGCATTCATCGCTGTGCGCGATCGCGATATTGCTGCCGAAGTGATGGGGATTGATTTATTTAAATACAAAGTGCTTGCCTTTTTCGTTAGTTCATTTTTCGTTGGTATTGCTGGCGCGCTTCTTGGGCATTACACGATGATCGTTAGCCCAGAACTTTATAGCATTTCCGTTTCAATTGAATATTTAGCGATGATTTTAGTCGGTGGCTTAGGAAGTGTGTTTGGTTCATTGTATGGGGCTGTGTTTATTACACTTATGCCAGTTGTTTTACGGAGCGTTGTCGATGTATTAAGCGGTACGTTTCCTGGGTTAGAAGCTGTTCTCATTGGTATGAAAGAAGTTGTCTTCGGGGTTGTGATCATCTTATTTCTCGTGTATGAGCCAGATGGACTAAATAAAATTTGGTCCAATATAAAAAATTATTTTCGCCTCTGGCCATTTTCTTATACGAAGTAATAAAGCGGGATAACCGCTTTATATAAAAATGAGAAAACATAAGGGGGGATGAATGAATGAAGAAAAAAGGTGCGTTACTCGCCACATTGCTTCTTGGGGCAAGCATGTTGTTTGGATGTTCAGGAGGTGACAAGGCAGCGACAGAACCGACAAAAGAGGGTGGAAAAGAGCAAGGAACGATTAAAATTGGTGCACTGTTTGATATTACGGGTGCAACCGGTGATGTTGGTACACCGTATGCAGAAGGAGAGAAAGCGTATATTGAATACATTAACTCAAAGGGGGGAATAAACGGCTACAAAATTGAGCTTGTTGGTCAAGATTATGCGTATAAAATTCCTGAAGCACAAAAGTTGTATCAAAAATACAAGTCAAGCGACAAAGTATCCGCCATTTTAGGATGGGGAACAGCCGATACAGAAGCGTTACGACAACAAGTGACAGCGGATGAGCTACCGTTTTTTTCCGCTTCTTATTCAGAAAATTTAAAAAATATGAAAGAAAGTCCATACAACTTTTTAACAGCTGCATCGTATTCCGATCAAGCTCGTTCGGTGCTCCGTTGGATTAAAGAAAATCATACAGGCGGCACGCCAAAAGTTGCGCTCATTTACAACGACACCGCATTTGGAAAGTCGCCAATTCAAGATGCAAAAGATTTCGCGAAAGAAATTGGAGTAGAGATTGTGGATGAACAAATTGTTGACTTAAAAGCGCTTGATGCCACATCTCAACTGTTGAACATGAAGAAAAAAGCACCGGATTATGCGATTATTCAACAAACATGGGGAGCGACAGCAACGATTTTAAAAGATGCGAAAAAACTAGGCATTGAAACACAATTTATTGGTTTAAACTGGGCAACTGGTGAAGGATTGCTTCCAATTGCAGGGGATGCGGCAGAAGGGTTTATCGGTGTTGTTACACATGCGTTTCCATATGAAGATTTACCAGGCATGGCTGAAGTGAAAGAGTACTTAGCTAGCAAAGGTGAAAAGTTAGAGGATAAAAACCAAAAGTTTATTCAAGGATGGGTGACAGCAAAAATTTTAGTGGAAGGAATTAAGCAGGCGGACGATCCAACGAGTGGAGAAGGCATTCGTCAAGGATTAGAAAAAATAAAAGATCTTGATTTGGGAGGCTTAGCTGCACCAGTTACGTTTACGGCTGACAACCATGCGGGAACAAATCAAATTCGTCTAGCAAAAGTAGAAAACGGACAGTTTAAAGTGTTTACAGACTACTTCGGATATTAAAGTGAATGAAAGGGTGTTTTCAACGGGAAGCACCCTTTTACTTTCAGAAAGGGGGAGACGGATGCTTACGTTAAACAACGTGGAAGTGATGTATAATCGCGTCATTCTCGTGCTTAAAGGAATGTCGATGGTCATTCCAGAAGGAAAAATTGTCGCGTTGCTTGGCAGTAACGGGGCAGGAAAAACAACAACGCTAAAAGCAATTTCGGGACTGTTAAGAAGTGAAGACGGTGAAGTGACTGATGGTTATATTGAGCTATATGGGGAACGAATCGAAGGAAAAGATGCAGAAGAAATTGTGAAAAAAGGTATTTTTCAATGTATGGAAGGAAGGCGGGTGTTTGAACATTTGACGGTAGAAGAAAATTTAATCGTCGGTGCTCATACGCGTAAAGATCGCCAAAACATAAAAGCTGATTTGCAAAAGGTATATCATTACTTTCCGAAGCTTCATATGTTACGTCATCGACAAGCTGGATATTTATCAGGTGGAGAACAACAAATGTTAGCGATTGGTCGAGGAATGATGGCAAAACCGAAAATTTTATTGCTTGATGAACCGTCGTTAGGAATTGCTCCGCTACTTGTGAAAGAAATTTTTTCGATCATTAAACGAATTAACGAAGAAGAAGGAACGACCATTCTCGTTGTTGAACAAAATGCCAATATCGCGTTGTCGATTGCGCATTACGGATACATTATGGAGAACGGTCGCATTGTCATGGATGGTCCTGTTGAGAGACTGCTTGAAAATGAAGATGTAAAAGAATTTTACCTCGGCATAAGTGAAAAAGGACGAAAAAATTATCGGGAAGTGAAGTCGTATAAACGGAGAAAGCGGTGGTTGTAGTGGAAAGATGGAAATCATTTTTAATTGAGGCGTATGAGCAGTCGCCTGCATTGCGCAAGCGATTAGACGCTGAAAATATCGATCCGTATGAACTAGAAGCGATTGAACAACTTCATCGTATTCCTGTATTAAAAAAGGAACAATTGCCTATTTTCCAAAAACATGCGTTGCCATTTGGAAATATGATTACAAAACGATCGAATGAATTGGCGCGCATATTTATGTCTCCAGGACCGATTTATGATCCACAAGGAGACGATCAAGACGTTTGGGGATTTGCAGAGGCGCTTCAAGCAGCAGGTTTTACGAAAGATGATATTGTTCAAAATACGTTTTCTTATCATTTATCTCCAGCAGGTTTTATGTTTGATAGCGCCCTTCGTCAGATCGGAGCGACAGTCGTTCCTGCAGGACCGGGCAATCGCGAACTGCAAGTGCAACTTATGAGCGATTTACAAGTGACGGGATATGTCGGTACACCAAGTTTTTTACATTTATTGTTGCAGTACGCGGATGAAAAGAGAGTGCGTGTCGCAGTAGAAAAGGCGTTTTTTACCGCAGAGAAGTTAACAGAAAGCATGCGTGAACAGTTTGAACAAAGAGGTATTCGCGTTTTTGAAGGATATGGCACAGCTGATTGCGGATGTATCGCGTTTGAAGATCGAGAGGGATCGGGCTTAAAAATTAGTTCACGTGCGATCGTGCAATTATGCGACCCGATTACAGGCGTACCGCTTGATGAAGAAGGGGAAATTGTTGTTACGATATTTGATCGGACGTATCCGCTCGTTCGGTTAGGTACGGGAGATGTTTCACGGTGGGTTGATGGCTACAAAGGAGAGCGTATCGTCGGTGTGCTTGGACGTGTCGGAACTAGTGTAAAAGTGAAAGGAATGTTTGTTCATGAACAACAGTTAAAGCAAGTGATGACGGAAGTGGGGTGTCCGACATTCCAAGCCATTGTGACAAACGAAAACGACCGTGATCAATTAACGATTTACACCGAAAAAGAACTGGGTGAAGAAGCGAAGCAAAAAATTAACAACGTCATTCGTGTGACTCCAACATTCGTTTCTGTACATCGTATAAACGAAGAGGAACGGTGTCTTGTTGATCGAAGAAAATGGTAAAAAGAGGCGTTATGCCTCTTTTTACAAAAATGTTCGTTTTACTTTTTCCCAAAAAGAGTTATCTTTTAACTTGACCGTTTTTATGACTTTTCCACTTAATGCAATATCAATTTTTTCAACATGTTGAATGCTTAATGCTTCATTATCCATCCCGATAATTGGATAGTCGTTTCCGTCTTGTACGACTTTTAATGTAAGTTTTCGGTTTCCGCTTAAAATAAATGATGAACCGAGGGTGCGATAAAGATTGTTGTTTAGCGATGCTAATTCGCTTACTTGAAAGCAAGGAAGCATCGGGTCTACGACTGCTCCATTGACCGATTTGTTGTAGGCAGTACTTCCCGTCGGTGTAGCAATGATCATGCCATCCCCGCGGAATGTTTCAAAATGTAAATCGTCAATAAACACGTCCATGACAAATGTTTTAATAATACTTGAACGAATCGTACATTCATTTAAACAATAAAATGATGTAGAGTCATTTACTGTAACGTAAATCGTTGGATATTTACGCACTTCAATTTGTTCGGTTGTCATCGCCTCAATCATTTTGTCCGTATCATGAATATGAAAATCGCAATACATACTTAATGAACCCGACGTTGAAATACCGGCATATAAGCAGTCGTCACGGAAGCCTGTTTTTCTGACGGCTTGTAAAAATGTCCCATCGCCACCTACGCTTACAATAATGTTTGCGTGCTTCGCATCGTCCATGACTTGAAATCCATACTGTTTGGCGAGTTCAATAAGCGGTTGGACTTGCTTTGTCGTTTCTTCATCATGTTTATGAAAAAAGTACATGCGATTACGGCGTTCAGTCATCGTTTTCCCTCCGTTAAAATGTCCTCACGTTTATTTTATCATTTATTTTCCATTCATTGCGAATTTATTCGTTTAATTTTGCTCGTTTTTGTCGAAAATGTCATCGGGAAGGAAGTGAAAAACCGATGATTTTTATTATTGCCATCATCTTTATTGCCTTCTTAACGTTTATTCCTTTTTTACATGTATACATGACGATTCAATTTCAACATGCACAAGATAATGATCAATTCACCATTGATGTTCGTATCCTTCGCATATTTCATTATCGATTTGTTGTTCCGCTCATTGAAATATCGAAAAAGGAAGCTGGAGTAGTGACAGAGCAAAAAACAACAACAGGAAAAGACGAAAAAACAACGTTTACTGTCACCGACGCTCGCGAACGTCTAGCGCAATTGAAACAATGGCTAAACCAAATCGTTCATTTACATACAATCATGAAAAAGTTTTTGCAACATGTGTCGGTTTTACAGTTTCAATGGCATACACAAATTGGTGTCGGTGACGCGGCAAAAACCGCCGTGCTTGTCGGGGTTGGATGGTCGGTAAAATATTATATGGTGGCAATGATAAGTAAATATATGAACGTTTGTATCACTCCTTCCATTTCTATCGTTCCTTTTTTCCAAGGAGCTGTATCGCGTACGTCATTTACATGTATGATCCAATTTCGAATTGGTTACGCTATATTAGCAGGACTGAAGGTCGTTAAACATTGGAAAAAAGACATGTGAGTCACAAATGATGTGGACAGTTGTTAGGAGGAATGAAAATGAATGGACATCCAATTGAAGGATTAATGACGACGGCGATGGAAAATTTAAAAGAAATGATCGATGTCAATACAATTATTGGTGATCCTGTCGAAACACCTGATGGAAGTGTCATTTTAACTGTTTCAAAAGTCGGATTTGGCTTCGCTGCAGGCGGTAGTGAGTTTATATTAAACAATGGAAACGAACAACAAAAAGAAGCACATCCGTTCGGTGGGGGAAGTGGTGGCGGAGTATCGATCACACCGATTGCTTTTTTAATTGTTAACAGTTCCGGTGTGAAATTGTTGCATGTGGACGAAAGCACGCACTTATACGAGAAAATTTTAGACTTAGCTCCACAAGCGATTGAAAAGATCCAGCATATGTTTGAGAAAAAAGAAAAGCCGAAGCAACAACATAACGGAGCGCCAGACTTTGATATTTAGTATCAATCGAAATAATTGAATTTTTCATCTAATTACGTTATGATGAGCCTGTATCTTATATAAAGAGGAGGCTTACTATGGCGAAGGTTACATTTAAAGGAAATCCTGTCACGTTAGTTGGCAATGAAGTGAAAGTCGGTGATGCAGCTCCTAATTTCACGGTGCTTGCAAACGACTTATCGCCGGTGACATTAGACGATACAAAAGGATTTGTTCGGTTAATTAGCGTTGTACCATCAATCGATACAGGAGTTTGTGATGCGCAAACGCGTCGTTTTAATGAGGAAGCAGGTAGCATTGAAGGAGTAAAAGTATTAACGATTAGCGTTGATTTACCATTTGCGCAAAAACGTTGGTGCGCTGCAAACGGGTTAGAAAACGTTGTCACACTGTCTGATCATCGCGACGTATCGTTTGGCCAAGCATATGGTGTGCTTATTCAAGAATTGCGTTTACTTGCTCGCGCTGTATTTGTCGTTGATCGTAACGATCGTGTGACATATGTTGAGTATGTATCTGAAGCGACAAACCATCCGAACTACGAAGCGGCAATCGAAGCGGCAAAACAAGCCGCGCAACAATAATTGTTTGAGGCTATCTCAAAAAGGGATAGCCTTTTTCGTTTACATTTTCTAAAATAAAATGTCGGACAGAAAGGAGTGAAGTGTATTGGAAAAGCTATTTACAGTCATTGATGAAACGGCGACATGGTTACAAGAAGAATTAAAATGTTCGTATTTAGAGGCAGTTGCGGAAACAGGTGAAAACTTATTTCATGAGGATGTCTTGCAAGAAGAAGTGAGCGAGTTGTTAAAGAAACGGTTACAAAAGGAGTATGCATCTGTTCATTTGCACGAATGGAAAAATGAACACATCCGTAAAGCGTTGCAATTAGCGATGTTGAAAGGAATGAAGGAGTACGTACAGCCACACCATCAAATGACACCGGATGCGGTCTCAGTATTTATTGGCTATTTAGTTGATGAATTTACAAAAACGTATTTTTCGTTATCGCTTCTCGATCCTGCTATTGGTACAGGAAATTTAATGACAGCTGTGTTGAATCAACTGACGAATAAAAAAGTAAGAAGTTATGGGGCGGATGTAGACGATTTACTATTAAAGCTCGCTTATGTGAATGCAAATTTACAACAACATGAAATTCAATTATTTCATCAAGACAGCTTAAAGCCGTTGTTTATTGAGCCGGTTGATGTAGTTGTGTGCGATTTGCCGATCGGATATTATCCAGACGATGAAAATGCCAAGTCATTTCGTTTACATGCAAAAAGCGGTCATTCATACGCTCATTATTTGTTTATTGAGCAAAGTATTCGTTATACGAAAGAAGACGGGTATGTATTTCTCGTAATTCCAAATACGCTGTTTACATCAGACGAATCAAAACAACTGCATGCTTTCATCAAAGAAGAAACGTTTATTCAAGGCTTGTTGCAACTTCCGCTTTCGATGTTTAAAAATGAAAAGGCAGCGAAAAGTATTTTTATTTTGCAAAAGAAAGGCGCGCATGCAAAAGCACCGAAACAAGCATTGCTCGCACAGCTCCCTAGCTTCTCAAATAAAGAGGCGATGCAAGCGATGGTCGTGAAGCTTGAACAATGGCTGAAAGAAAATCGTTCATAACCTTCTGAATATAACAAATATGTGAAGAAAACGTTTTCGTCCAATTTGTATACTTGAAAAGGGCGATGAACGACCCGTAAAATGAGAGACGTACCGATGAAATTCGCATATTTGCATACAATAATTGTGAACGATGTTAAAGGAGCTGTTTAATCAAATGCCAAAAGTCATTGCGATCAATGCAGGAAGTTCTTCGTTAAAATTTCAATTGTTCAACATGCCGAGCGAGGAAGTATTAACAAAAGGTGTTGTTGAGCGAATTGGTTTTGAAGATGCGATTTTTAATATTACAGTCAATGGTGAAAAAATAAAAGAAGTAACGCCAATTTCGGATCATGCGGTTGCTGTAAAAATGTTGCTTGATAAATTAATTGAACTTGGTATTATTCAATCGTTTGACGAAATCGAAGGAATTGGTCATCGTGTGGTACATGGTGGAGAGAAATTTAGCGACTCCGTTTTAATTACAGATGAGACGTTAAAAGAAATTGAAGACTTATCTGATTTAGCGCCATTGCACAACCCAGCAAACGTTGTCGGCATCAAAGCGTTTCGTGAAGTGTTACCGAACGTACCAGCGGTTGCAGTATTTGATACAGCATTCCATCAGACGATGCCAGAACAGTCGTTTTTATATAGCTTGCCATATGAGTATTACGAAAAGTTCGGCATTCGTAAATACGGGTTTCACGGCACATCACATAAATATGTGACACAACGTGCAGCTGAGCTATTAGGCCGCCCAATTGAGCAACTTCGTTTAATTTCTTGTCATTTAGGAAATGGAGCAAGTATTGCAGCGGTAGAAGGCGGGAAATCGATCGATACGTCGATGGGCTTTACACCGCTTGCAGGTGTAGCGATGGGGACGCGCTCAGGAAACATCGACCCAGCGCTAATCCCGTACATTATGCAAAAAACAGGGAAAACAGCCGAGGAAGTCATTGATATTTTAAATAAAAAGAGCGGTATGCTTGGTTTAACTGGTTTTTCAAGCGATTTACGCGATATTGAAGAAGCAGCTGCAAAAGGTGATCAACGCGCAGAATTAGCGCTCGAAGTGTTTGCTGGGCGCATTCATAAATACATCGGCTCATACGCAGCGCGCATGTGCGGCGTCGATGCGATTATTTTCACAGCAGGCATTGGAGAAAATAGTGATGTCGTCCGTGCAAAAGTATTGCGTGGTCTTGAATTTATGGGCGTTTACTGGGATCCGGCATTAAATAAAGTGCGCGGCAAAGAAGCGTTTATTAGTTATCCGCATTCTCCGGTAAAAGTATTAGTCATTCCAACGAATGAAGAGGTTATGATCGCCCGTGATGTGATGAGATTGGCGAATTTAGCGTAAAAAAGGTGTCCGTATGGGCACCTTTTTTATTGATGTATGCGATTTGTAACGGTTTGATTCATTCGATACCAAATCCATAAATCGTTAATGATGGACGCGAGCGCTGCAATTTCAGAGTTGAGCGTGCATGAGCGAGCGAAATCATTTTCTTCTCCAAGCTGTCGTTGCTTTTCATTAATTTGTTGTTCTAGCTCGATAATTCGATCAGGAATTTTGCCACGAATCGTCTCCCATTCTAATAAAATTTCTGCTTGTTCTTCTTTTGTGTACATGTCCCATTCTTTTTGTAAATGTGGCAGGCGAATGCCAAGGCGTTCATCATATATAAAATGTGCACTCATATTATTCTCCCATCCTTTTCGCTTATTAATTTTTATTTTAATCAAAATAGTTATTGAAAAAAAGAAAAATAGCTGTTACATTATTAATATGCGAAATGAATAAATATAAATATATAAGTATTTTTATTCTTCAAGGAGGAACGATTATGGCAAATCCAAAAGTGGTGCTCGCTTATTCAGGAGGTTTAGATACATCGGTAGCGATTAAATGGCTACAAGAACAAGGATATGATGTTGTTGCTTGTTGCTTAGATGTGGGTGAAGGAAAAGACTTAGAATTTGTAAAAGAAAAAGCGCTAAAAGTTGGTGCTGTCAAGTCATACATGATTGACGCAAAAGAAGAGTTTGCGAATGAATATGCGTTAATTGCTTTACAAGCCCATGCGCTATATGAAGGAAAATACCCACTTGTCTCTGCGTTGTCCCGTCCGTTAATTTCAAAAAAGCTTGTTGAAATTGCTGAATTAGAAGGAGCGGTTGCTGTTGCGCACGGTTGCACAGGAAAAGGAAATGACCAAGTGCGCTTTGAAGTATCGATTCAAGCATTAAATCCGAATTTAAAAGTGATTGCACCTGTTCGGGAGTGGAAATGGTCACGTGAAGAGGAAATCGAATATGCGAAACAACATCACATTCCGATTCCAATCGATTTAGATAGTCCATTTTCCATCGATCAAAACTTATGGGGAAGAAGTAACGAATGTGGCATTTTAGAAGACCCGTGGGCTGCGCCGCCAGAAGAAGCATACGAGTTAACAGTTGCGCTTGAGCATACACCGAATGAACCAGACATCATTGAAATCGGCTTTGAGCAAGGGATACCGAAAACAATTAACGGAAAAGCATATGCGCTTGCAGAGCTCATCTTACAATTAAATACATTAGCAGGGAAACATGGCGTCGGCCGCATCGATCATGTTGAGAACCGACTCGTTGGCATTAAATCGCGTGAAGTGTACGAATGTCCTGGCGCGATGACGCTCATTAAAGCGCATAAAGAGTTAGAAGATTTAACACTTGTTAAAGAAGTCGCTCACTTCAAGCCGATCATTGAGCAAAAAATCGCAGAAGTCATCTATAACGGCCTTTGGTTTTCACCACTAAAAGATGCGCTCGTTGCATTTTTAAAGGAAACACAAAAAAATGTTACAGGCGTTGTACGCGTGAAATTGTTTAAGGGCCATGCGATTGTAGAAGGTCGGAAATCTCCGTTTTCGTTATATGATGAAAAATTAGCGACGTATACAGCAGAAGATGAATTCGATCATCAAGCGGCTGTCGGATTTATTTCCCTATTTGGCTTGCCTACAAAAGTATATAGCATCGTCAATGGAGAAAAGAAGGTGAACGTGTGAGAAAGTTATGGGGGGGACGATTTACAAAAACAGCAGCACAATGGGTCGATGACTTTGGTGCATCGATCCATTTTGATCAACAACTTATTGAAGAAGATATCGAAGGAAGTATCGCGCATGTGACGATGCTTGGTGAATGTGGCATTTTGCCAAAAGAAGATGTTGAAACGATCAAACAAGGATTAACAAAACTATTAGAAAAAGCGAAACGAGGAGAGCTTTCTTTTTCTGTTGCTTATGAAGACATTCATTTAAACATTGAAAAAATGTTAATTGATGAAATCGGTCCTGTTGGGGGTAAGCTTCATACAGGGAGAAGCCGAAACGATCAAGTGGCGACAGATATGCATTTATATTTACGAAAACGAGTGATGGAGATTATTGAACTGATTCGGCAATTGCAACGTGTGCTTGTCGAAAAAGCAGAACAACATATCGAAACGCTTATTCCGGGTTACACACACTTGCAACGGGCGCAGCCGATTTCGTTTGCCCATCATCTCATGGCGTATGTATGGATGTTTGAACGGGATCGCGAACGTTTTACCGAATCGCTCAAACGAATTAACAAATCACCCCTCGGTGCTGGAGCGCTCGCAGGGACAACGTTTCCGATCGATCGCCATTTAACAGCACAACTTCTCGGTTTTGATAGCATATATGAAAATAGTTTAGATGCGGTAAGTGATCGCGATTTTATTATTGAATTTTTAAGCAATAGCTCTATTTTAATGATGCATTTATCTCGTTTTTGTGAAGAGCTCATTCTTTGGTCGAGCCAGGAGTTTCAGTTTATCGAAATGGATGATACGTTTGCGACGGGAAGCAGCATTATGCCACAAAAGAAAAATCCAGATATGGCTGAGCTCATTCGCGGGAAAACGGGGCGAGTGTATGGGAACTTAATGGCTTTATTGACCGTTATGAAAGGGCTACCGCTTGCTTACAATAAAGATATGCAAGAAGATAAAGAAGGAATGTTTGATACCGTTCAAACGGTGATCGGCAGCTTAAAAATTTTTGCTGGTATGATTGAAACGATGACAGTCCGCACAGATGTGATGGAAAAAGCAACGAAACAAGATTTTTCAAATGCAACGGAACTAGCTGATTATTTAGCGAAAAAAGGTGTACCGTTTCGCGAGGCGCATGAAATCGTCGGAAAACTTGTGCTGACATGTATTGAACGAGGTGTTTTTTTAGCTGATTTACCGCTTGATGTGTATCAACAAGCTTCCCCTCTATTTGAGGAAGACATTTATGAAGCGCTGAATCCGTATACAGCTGTCAACCGTCGCACGAGCGCAGGAGGAACAGGGTTTACGGAAGTGAAAAAAGCGATTGAGAAAGCAAAACAAATGATAGAGGCATAAAAGCAAACGCTTTTATGCCTCTGTTTGTTCAGGTGTGCGTACGACGAGTACGTCGCATTTCGCATATCTTGTAATATGTTCGGAAACGCTTCCGATGAAAAATCGTTCCACAGCGCTCATTCCTGTGGCGCCACAAACAATTAAATCTACTTCATATTTCGGAGCGACTTCTTTCGAAATTTTTACTTTTGGGGAACCGTACTCAATATCTGTGACGACTTCTTTCACGCCCGCATCGACTGCTTGCTTTTCGTATGATTGCAACAATTCTTTTGCGAATTTTTCCGCTCGTTCTGCCACTGTTCGATCGTATGCTTCGATCGTCGCGAATGAACGAACGTCGATAATGTGCGAAAGAACGAGTGAAGCATCGTTCCGTTTAGCAATTTCAATTGCTTTTTTAAACGCCCATTCTGCTTCTTTTGAGCCGTCGACTGCTACTAAAATTTTTTTGTACTTGTACATAAACACTCCCCCAATAAAAAATTTTCCTTCCAATTCAAGTATATCATTTTTTGTAAAACAAACACTACGTATTGTCGAAAAATTTATGACGAAAGGAGTAGAACGATGCGTGATAAGGAACAAAAAGAACAACTTTATTATGATGAAAATGGCGTTTCAGAAGTGACTGAACAAATTACAGACGCCTACATTAGCGGGGTCATTGAACAAGAGGAGGAACAAAAGAGGCGATGATGCCTCTTTTGTTTCTAACAAGCATAATAAGTGTGTTCCTCCGCCTGTTTGTAGTACGATAAACATAGTAAAGCATGGATGGAGGGATGAATGTGAGGCATGCTATTGTAACGGCAGGGGCAAAAGGGCTCGGAAAAAAAGTAACGGAACGATTTTTAAACAAAGGATATGCTGTTACCGTCCATTATCGGAGCGACATAAAGGCTGTTGAAGCGTTAAAAGAAATGTATCGTGGCTGTCATGAGCGTCTTCATTTTGTCCGAGGCGATGTGACGAAGAAAGAAGATTTAATTCGCATTGTTGATGAAGCTGTTGCCAAATTCGGACGCATCGATTATTTAATTCATAATGCAGGTCCTTACATATTTGAGCGAAAAAAGTTAGCCGATTATACGGATGACGAATGGTATGAAATGATTGAAGGAAATTTAAGTGCGATGTTTCATTTATTTAAGCGAGTTGTACCAATTATGCGAAATCAACGTTTTGGGCGCATTGTGACATACGGTTTTCAAGGAGCAGATCACGCACCAGGATGGATGTACCGTTCAGCATTTAGCGCGGCAAAAGTTGGGCTTGTTTCATTAACAAAAACGATTGCACTTGAAGAAGCGGAGTATGGCATTACAGCGAATATGGTATGTCCGGGGAATATTATTGGAGAAATGAAAGAAGCAACAATTGCATATGCTCGCCAGATGAAAGACGATATAACGCCGATTGGCCGTTCAGGGACGGGAGAGGATATTGCTCGTGTTGTGGAGTTTTTATGTGATGATTGTTCTGATATGATTACAGGAGCAGTCATTGAAGTGACAGGTGGTCTTGATGTCATTCATCGTTATCGAAAATAGGCTGCCATTGTGACAGCCTATATAATTTGTAGTTCTTTTGGATATGTTGTTAAAAGAAGAGGTCCTTTTTCAGTCATATATACATCGTCTTCAATGCGTACGCCACCGACTGATGGGACGTAAATACCGGGCTCAATTGTAAATACCATTCCTGCTTGAAGTGGCATGGTATTTGTTGCGTTCATTGACGGATATTCATGAACATCAATACCGAGGCCATGACCAATTCGATGTGGGAAGTACGCCCCGTAACCTTCTTGTTCAATTCGTGAACGAGCTGCCTTGTCAATGCTTCCGATGGATGCACCAATTTGACATGTATGAATCGCAGCTTGCTGTGCTTGTAAGACGGTGTTGTATATGCGTTTTTGTTCTTCTGTTGGTTGCCCGAATACGACCGTGCGCGTAATGTCGGAACAATATCCATCAAGCACGATACCAAGGTCAAACAAAACAAAATCCCCCGATTGAATGCGATTCATTCCTGGGACACCGTGAGGATGTGCGCTATTTGTTCCAACGAGAACCATCGTATCAAATGCCATCGTGCGCACTCCTTTTTTCTTTAACTCGTACTCAATTGTAGCAATGATTTCTAATTCTGTTCTTCCTTCTTTTATGGAATGAACACCGATATCGACAGCAAAATCGGCTAATTCAGCCGCTTGACGAAGTGTTTGTAGCTCTTTTTCATCTTTGATCATTCGTAACTCATGAAGCGTATCGGTCAAATCGACAAATGAGGCATGAGGAAAATATGATTGAAGTTGTTCAAGACGACTTACTGTCACATGGGATTTCTCGATGCCGATTTGTTCTGTTTGTACATTTCTCTTGTTCAATTCATTGCTCAACATACGCCACGGATTATGTACATCATCATAGCTGACGATCGCATATGGCCAACCCGCTTGCTTTGCTTGATTTGCATCCATTTCTGGACAAATGAGAAACGGTTCGTCATTTGGAAATATAACAATAGCTAACAATCGTTCATGTGGATTGCTGTAAAAGTTGCTAAAATAAAAAACGTTTGCTGTCGATGTAATGAACGCCCATGACGCGTTTGTTTCTTTCAATTTTTGTTGGAGTTTACTTATTCGTTCCATCCTGTTCACATCCTTTCTTTTTCAGCTTATCACGAATGAAAAAAGAAGGAAATAGTGCAAAAACGAAGAAACAAAATCATGTAAAAAACGAAGAAAGGAGAAGGAAAGATGAAGCTCACTTATCACGGACATTCTGTTGTAAAAATTGAAACGAACGGCAAAACAATTTTCATTGATCCTTTTATTACAGGAAATCCGCTAACCGACTTAAAAGCAGAGGACGTTCATGTCGATGTCATTTTATTAACACATGGCCATAATGATCATGTCGGTGATACGGTCTCATTAGCGAAAAAGAACGATGCCCTCGTCATTGCTCCGTATGAATTAGCTACGTATTTGAGCTGGAAAGGTGTTCGCATCCATCCGATGCATATTGGTGGATCATTTACGTTTGATTTTGGAAAGATCAAATTCACCCAAGCATTTCACGGCTCTAGCTACGTAGAAGAAAATGAAACGATTGTGTATACAGGAATGCCGAGCGGTATTTTATTTCAGGCCGAAGGAAAAACGATTTATCATGCCGGGGATACAGCGTTATTTTCTGATATGAAACTTATTGGTGAAATGAATGATATTGATGTGGCGTTTTTACCAATTGGAGATAACTTTACGATGGGACCGGAGGATGCGGCGATCGCAGCAAAATGGTTAAAGGCGAAAATGGTTGTTCCAATTCATTACAATACATTTCCTGTCATTCAACAAGATCCACAACAGTTTGTGTCAATGATTGAAGGGATTGGTCGCGTCTTACGAATTGGCGAAAGTATCGAACTGTAAAAACGTTCATTGAATGCCAACATGCACACCCTTATAATATAAAGTAAGAAACTGTCGAAAAAGGGTGGGACAACTTGACGATTACGAAGCACGAACAAATTTTACAATATATCGAAAGCTTACCGGTTGGAGAGAAAATATCTGTTCGTCAAATCGCGAAAGAAATGGGAGTAAGTGAAGGAACGGCTTATCGTGCCATTAAAGACGCTGAAACAAAAGGGTATGTAAGCACGATTGAGCGTGTTGGAACGATTCGAATTGAACAAAAAAAGAAAGAAAATATTGAAAGGTTAACGTATGCCGAAGTCGTTAATATCGTGGATGGGCAAGTGCTCGGTGGGAAAGAAGGATTACATAAAACGTTAAATAAATTTGTGATCGGAGCAATGAAGCTCGAAGCGATGATGCGCTATACAGGTGCAGGGAATTTGTTGATTGTTGGGAACCGAACGAAAGCGCATGAATTAGCACTTGAAGCTGGGGCAGGTGTGTTAATTACAGGTGGTTTCGATACCGAAGAACACGTGAAAAAATTAGCGGATGAGCGACAGTTGCCGATCATTTCGACAAGTTACGATACATTTACGGTTGCCACGATGATTAATCGCGCCATTTATGACCAGTTGATTAAAAAAGAAATCGTGCTCGTTGAGGATATTTTAACACCATTTGAAAAAACGGCATATTTGTATGTGACCGACCAAGTTGAGAGGTGGTATGAGCTCAATCGTGAAACGAATCATAGCCGTTTTCCAGTCATTGATCAACAATTAAAAGTGCAAGGAATTGTGACGGCGAAAGATGTGATGGGGTATGAGCGCGATGTGCTTATTGAAAAAGTAATGACGAAACATCCGATTACGGTAAGCGGGAAAACGTCAGTCGCTTCCGCTTCACATATGATGGTGTGGGAAGGCATCGAAGTGTTGCCGGTAGTCGATGAATATGATCGGCTCCAAGGAATTATTAGTCGCCAAGACGTATTGAAAGCGTTGCAAATGGTGCAACGTCAGCCGCAAGTGGGCGAGACGATTGACGATATTGTAACGACCCAATTTTTAACTGAAACAGTTGACGGCGTTTTTCGCTGTAACATTACTCCGCAAATGACGAACCATTTAGGAACGTTATCATATGGTGTATTTACGACAATTGTAACTGAGGCAGCTACGCGCGCGCTTCGTTTACATAAACGAGGTGATTTGGTGGTAGAGAACATTACCATTTACTTTATTAAGCCTGTACAAATTGATAGTGTGATCGATATTAAACCGAAATTGTTAGAAATTGGACGGAAATTTGGGAAAGTCGACGTTGAAGTGTTTAACGAAGGGACGCTTGTCGGAAAGGCATTAATGATGTGTCAGTTGCTTGAACGACAA
The DNA here is from genome assembly GCF_001996285.1 of Anoxybacillus kestanbolensis. Classification (NCBI taxonomy): domain Bacteria; kingdom Bacillati; phylum Bacillota; class Bacilli; order Caryophanales; family Anoxybacillaceae; genus Anoxybacillus; species Anoxybacillus kestanbolensis. Next base: position 101,007 of record NZ_MQAD01000013.1, read on the forward strand.
TAGGCTGCGTACGGCAGCCTATTTCGTTTCTTCCGCTTCTTTTACAGCAAGCGGAAAATAATAGCGATGAGCTCGGTATCCTGCCCATATGCTCCCTGCACCGACGAGAAGAAGCACAATGCCAACGATGAGAGATACTGTCGACCGATGAATGAAAAATTGGTTGATCGCAAAGAAAAATACAAACGACCCGAGCGCCATGCTTGATTTTGCGCTAATCCATTTTTGTTCCATCGGCTTTTTACTGCGGACATATTTTATTTTGTAATACAAATAAAACGAAAGCGAAAAAACGATAAGTATAACAAATATTGGCATATTCAGTCCTCCAAAAGAAAAAATTGTTGCGTGATTATTTTACATCTTTTCGAATCATAATAAAATATGTTTTAATGGAGAAAAAAAGGGAGAAGAGCCATGGAACAAAAAGTGCTGGAAATTATTGATCATATTCGACAATTTGATACGATTATTATTCACCGTCACGTCCGTCCTGATCCCGACGCGTACGGTTCACAAGGAGGATTAGCGGAGCTTATTCAAGCGTCGTTTCCAGAAAAAAGAGTATATACGGTTGGAAAAGATGAGCCGTCGCTTGAATTTTTACGTAAGATGGATGTTGTTCCGGATGAAATGTATAACGATGCACTTGTCATTGTTTGCGATACAGCAAACGAAGAACGGGTATGCGATCAACGCTATAAGCTAGGGAAAAAGATTATTAAAATCGACCATCATCCGAATGAAGATCCGTACGGTGACATCTTATGGGTAGATACAAATGCAAGCTCCGTTAGCGAAATGATTTATGAGTTATACTTAATTGGAAAAGAACATGGTCTCATTTTAACGAAAGAAGCTGCTCGGCTCATTTACGCGGGCATTGTCGGTGATACAGGTCGCTTTCTTTTCCCAAGTACAAATCCGAAAACATTTAAATACGCAAGCGAGTTAGTTGAATACGGGTTTTCGTTTGTCGATTTATATGATCAACTTTATCGAACGAAATTATCGATTGCACATTTAAGCGGATATGTGTTGCAAAATTTCGAGCTATCTGAATATGGGGTGGCTCATATTGTATTAACAAAAGAGTTGTTGAAGCAGTATGATGCAACGCCATCGGAGGCTTCACAACTTGTGAGCGTGCTTGGAAATATTGAAGGGATTAAAGCATGGGTGTTTTTTGTGGAAGAAGATGATCAAATTCGTGTCCGTCTTCGTTCAAGAGGTCCGATTGTCAATGAAGTGGCGAAAAAATACCGTGGCGGAGGTCATCCGCTAGCAGCAGGTGCGTCGATTTATTCGTGGGAAGAAGTTAAACACGTATTGGCAGATTTAAACGAAGTATGCAAGCAACAGTAGAACGCTTTCTACTGTTGCTTTAATTTTAGTTCAATAGATATATTAGTGAAAAATAAAATCGTTTCGATATCGAGATGGTATTTCTGATTGTCGATGATGTACGTTTTATTTTCAATTGCTTTTTTTAATAGTTCTCTACTTTTATATACTGTTTCAATATCTTTTGCGGTGATATGTTGAATATCTTTTTTTATATCTTCCTCTATACGAAAAGTTGTATACGTATCGATACCATAAGATTTGGCATTGATCACTTTTACATCAATTGATTGGATTGTTAGTCGCTTTTTATTTTCTTTGTTTAGCTGAATGTAATCTTGTTGCCAAATGTTTAAATCGTGTTTTAATTGAGCAATAATTTCTTGTTGCATTTTGAGCAGGCGCACTTGTTTTTCTTGTAAAATGCCAAAAATTTGTGAGAAAACGATCCAACTGATAAGTGCACCAATTGCCGCTCCAGCGAAAAAGCGTTGCCAGCCTGGATCGCGTGTGTACGGTGGAACTCTCATGCGCCATGCTCCTGTGTAAACCAGCGAATGAATGTCATACCTGTTTGTGCGCCGCCGGTTGCCGATAAAATAAGTAAAAATTGTTTAATGACATCACGTGTTTCTCCTTGGAAAAATCCGCGTTCTACGCTGTAAAACGTATCAAACGTACCGCCAATAGCTGCAATTAACGCCCAAATTTTTAAACTGCTTGCAAAGCGATACATCATCGTCAGGGGCGGTTCGCCAGACAAAAAAGCCCCGAATCCTCCGATGAGTGCTCCTCCAACTAACACGCCTAAAGCAATGAAATAGCTTTGAATAAAAGCAGGTAAAAACGCCGTTTTCATCTCCATCTCTCTCACTCCTTCTGTATACTATGTATATGGGACAAATAAACAAGGTATGTTTTGCTTTTCGGCTTTTATAGAGCATATAATAGAAAAAAATAGAAAAGGTGGGAGACACATTGTCGTTTATCCATCTACAAGTGCGGAGTGGTTATAGCTTATTAAGTAGCACAGTCAAAATAGAGGAACTTGTCACGCGCGCACGTGAACTTCAATTTCCAGCAATCGCTTTAACAGATGAAAACGTCCTCTATGGCGTTATGCCTTTTTATGAGGCGTGTCAAGCGCATGGAATTAAGCCGATTATCGGCATGATGGCAACGATTATGGATGAACATGGCCATACTGATCAGCTCGTGCTGTTAGCAAAAAATAACGACGGGTATCGTCAACTTGTCCATATTGCTACAGCCATTCAAATGAATGATGGAAAGGGCATTTCTTTACTTGATTTCTCACATCATACGAGCGAACTCATCGGTATGACAAGTGGGGTATACGGTCGGGTGGAGCAACATTTATTGAACGGCGAAATTGAGCAAGCCGAGGCGATCGTTCAAACGTATGCGAAGCTGTTTCACCGTGGCGATTTTTATATAAACGTGCAGCGACATGGCTTACAAGAACAAGAGCATTTGTTGTCACTACTTTTTGAACATAGTAAGCGATGGGACATTCCGCTCGTGGCGACAAACGATGTACGCTACATGTATAAAGAAGATGCACTTGCTTTTGAATGTTTACTTGCGATGAAACACGGAAAGAAAATGGCTGACCCGACACGTCCGCGTTTAGCAACAAATGAATATCATTTAAAAAGCGCTCACGAAATGGCCGCGTTATTTTCAAATTGTTATGAAGCGGTCGAGGAGACGGTACGCATTGCCCAACGATGTCATGTGACGTTTGAGTCTAAAAAATGGTTTATGCCGCGCTATCCTGTTCCTTCGGGGAAAACAGCTGACGAATATTTGCAAACGTGGTGTTGGGAGCAATTCACGAAACGGTTTCCTGATCTACCAAAAGCATATGTCGCTCGATTGCAATATGAACTGCAAATCATTCAACAGATGAATTTTAGTGACTATTTTTTAATCGTTGCTGATTTTGTGCGTTTTGCTCGTGGGCGAGGCATGTTAACGGGACCAGGACGTGGATCAGCCGCTGGATCGCTCGTCGCTTATATACTCGGTATTACCCAAGTCGACCCTTTGCAATATGGGTTATTGTTTGAGCGTTTTTTAAATCCAGCACGTTTATCTCTCCCAGATATTGATATCGATTTTCCTGATGATCGTCGTGAAGAAGTGATTCGTTACATTGAACAAAAATACGGACCCGACCACGTTGCACAAATTGTGACGTTTGGAACTTTCGGGATGCGTTCTGCTGTTCGTGAAGTTGGTCGTGTTTTTGATGTCGATGAAAGCGAAATCCAACAAACGCTAGCAACCGGAAGCTTTGATCATACGCGCCCATGGCACTACGTTGCACAACGAATTGAAGGATTACCGAAGCATACGTCCGTTCATGCTGCCGGTATTGTGATCAGCCCACGTCCATTAATGGACATCATTCCTCTTCAAAGCGGGCAGACGACAACATATGTGACACAATATGCAATGGATGCGCTTGAACGACTAGGACTACTAAAATTCGATTTACTTGCGCTTAAAAATTTAACGATGATCGAACAAATGATTCAAAGCATTGAACAACGTACAGGTCATCGTTTGAGTTTTGAAAACATGCCAATTGATGATCAAAAAACGTATGCACTTTTAAGCCGAGGAGATACATTTGGTGTGTTTCAGCTTGAGTCAGAAGGGATGAAGCGGGTATTGCGCGAATTACAACCGACAACGTTTGAAGATATTGTTGCAGTAAACGCTTTATTTCGTCCAGGACCGATGGAACAAATTCCAACATATATTGCTCGTAAACATGGCCGTGAACCGATCCGTTACATGCATGATGATTTGCAGTCGATTTTGCAATCGACATATGGCGTCATCGTGTACCAAGAACAAATTATGAAAATCGCTGAACAAATGGCGAAATTTTCATTAGCTCAGGCAGATTTATTACGTCGAGCAATAAGTAAAAAAGACGTTGGACAAATGGAAAAAGAGAAAAAACACTTCATTGAGGGATGCATACAAAATGGGTATGATGCGCATCTCGCAAACGAATTGTATGAGCTTATCGTTCGTTTTGCTGGATATGGGTTTAACCGTAGCCACGCGGTAGCATATAGCTACATCGCATATATGCTTGCGTATATTAAAGCACATTATCCGCTTGATTTTTATGCTGCTGTACTAACAAACGTAAGTGGGCAAAAAGAAAAAATGATGCAATGTGTACACGAACTTCGGAGCAAAAAAATACGGCTACTCCCTCCTTCCATTGCACGGAGCGAAGGGCACTTTACCGTTGATGATAACGGTATTCGCTTTGGATTGTTAGCGATTAAGCAAGTGAGCGTTGCTTTTGTCAAAGAAGTGATTCGAGAGCGTCAAAAACGTCCATTTTCCGATTTTTTTGATTTTGTTTCACGGCTACGTATGGAATCTTCACAAAAAAAAGTGGTCGAGGCGCTTATTTTTTCAGGTTGTTTTGACGAGTTTCATATTGAACGTGCCACCCTTTACGCAAGCATCGATGTTGCGATTGAGCATGCGGAGTTGATGAATTTCTCTCTTCATGTACAGCCAAAATACGTTCATGCTGAGCCGTTATCGCTTATCGATCAACTAAAATATGAAAAACAATGGCTGAACGTATACGTGTCCCCTCATCCGGTTGAATCATTTTCACATTTTTATTCGATGTGGGGAGCAAAGCGCATGTATGAATGGACGAAAGAAAATGTGAATCATGGCAAAGTAATTGTATATGTTGAGGAGGTGACGAGAAAACGGACGAAAAAAGGGGAAGAAATGGCGTTTGCTACAATTTGTGATGATAGCGATGAATGGCAAGCGGTCGTATTTCCGACGAGTTATCGGCGGTTTCATGATTTATTGCAACAAGGAAGCATACTGTATATGGAAGGAAAAATAGAACAGCGATCGAGCGGGTGGCATCTCATTGTACAACAAGTGAGAAAACCAGTATGTGTGTATATCAAAATTGATGAACAGCATGCATCGCCAGTTGTGTTAAAGCAGTTGAAGGATGTGCTAACCACTCATCGTGGACATGCACCTGTCATTTTGTATTATGAAACGGAACGAAAAAAAGTGCAGCTCTCCCATGAGTACGCAGTATCCCCAAACGATGAGAGCATTCGGCAATTGACAGCATTGCTTGGCGATGGGAATGTCGTTGTGAAATAAAAATGCTTTACTATTTCTCATTTTTATTATATTTTTATAGAAGTTAAGTGGTCAGACCAGTGACCACTTGTTAGGGAGGAATATGTCGTGTCTTTGTTTAAAGAAGCGCTCCATATGCATGAGCGCTATCAAGGAAAATTAGAAGTAAAGGCGAAAGTGCCGTTAAAAAATGCTTACGATTTAAGTTTAGCTTATTCTCCCGGTGTAGCAGAACCGTGCAAAGTGATCCATCAAGAACCGAGCAAAATATACGATTATACGTTAAAAGCGAATACGGTGGCGGTTGTATCGAATGGAAGCGCAGTATTAGGACTTGGAAATATTGGAGCAGAAGCAGCGTTACCAGTCATGGAAGGGAAAGCAGTCCTTTTTAAAAGTTTTGCTGGAGTTGATGCGTTTCCGATTTGTTTAAATACATCAGACGCGGAACAAATCATTCAAACAGTAAAACTACTTGAGCCGACATTTGGTGGCATTAACTTGGAAGATATCGCGGCTCCGCATTGTTTTATCATTGAAGAACGCTTAAAGCAGGAATTAAATATCCCTGTTTTTCATGACGACCAACATGGAACAGCGATTGTAACCGTTGCTGGTTTAGTAAATGCATTAAAGTTAGTGAATAAAAAAATAGAAGACATTCGAGTTGTCATTAACGGGGCAGGGGCGGCAGGAATAGCGATTATTAAATTGCTTCGCTGTTATGGCGTTAAACATATGATCATGTGCGATTCCAAAGGGGCAATTTATGAAGGACGTCCGTACGGAATGAATGACATCAAACATGAAATTGCGCAATGGACAAACGTGGAGAAAAAATCAGGGACGTTACAAGAAGTGATTGTTGGTGCAGATGTATTCATTGGTGTGTCGGTTGCAGGGGCATTGACAGCTAGCATGATCGAAACGATGAATCGAGATGCAATTATTTTTGCGATGGCAAATCCAACGCCAGAAATTATGCCGGAAGACGCGTTACAAGCAGGTGCAACTGTTGTTGGCACCGGGCGTTCTGATTATCCGAATCAAGTGAATAATGTTTTAGCATTTCCAGGTATTTTCAGAGGAGCGCTTGATGTGCGCGCCAAGCAAATTAATGAACAAATGAAAATGGCAGCCGTTGAGGCAATCGCCAACTTAATTACAGAGGACGAGCTACGTGCGGATTATGTCATCCCTGCTCCGTTCGATCCGCGTGTCGCTCCAGCCGTTGCCGCTGCTGTGGCGAAAGCGGCGATGGAAACGGGGGTTGCGCAAGTGATTGTTGATCCAAAAGAAGTAGAAAAGCGAACACGACAATTAGCTGTGATTGCAGGTGAGCATGAACATGACTACTTCTAAAGTGTACATCGAAACGTTTTGGCAAATTCATCGCATGATTGAAGAAGCAGGTCTTCAACCTGGAGACCGGTTGCCATCTGAACGAGAGCTAGCCGACCGATTAGGAGTCGGACGCTCTTCTGTTCGTGAAGCGTTGCGGGCGTTGGAGTTGCTCGGATTAATTGAAACGCGTCGTGGGGAAGGAACGTTTATGAAACCGTTTGGTGACCATCAGCTTATTCAGCTTCTCGGCTCGTTTATTTTACAAGGAAATCGGGAAAAACGAGATTTAATCGAAACAAAAGTTCTTATCGAACGAATATGTTTGCAGCTTGCCTGCGAACGACTGACGGATGAGAAGCTTGAGCGTATCAAACGGGAGGAACATACGTATCATTCATTTTTTCGGCGAATTGTAGAAGCGACGGATAACTATTTGTTGCTACGCATTTGGCTCGTATTAACCGACTTTTTTAAACACATCTATACGTTGACTCTCCCTTCCGAATTTTATGAACAAATGTGGGTGGCGTTACAAAAACGGTCGTGCGAAGAAGCAATAGCGATGTATGAACAATACGTGATGCAAAAAATGTCGAAAGAGAACTGACACAATATGACAAACAAAGTTGTTTTTATTCGGTAAAGTAGAAATGGACTAAGTAGGGGAGGGAAACATGTGCTGAAAGATTTGTTCTCCAAAAAGAAGAAATATGCTACCATTCCATCTGAACAAGCGAGGCAAGACGTGCCAGAAGGCATTATGACGAAATGTCCGAAGTGTAAAAAAATCATGTATACGAAAGAACTAGTGAAAAATTTACGCGTTTGTATATCGTGCGGCTATCATCATCCGATGTCTGCTCCTGAACGCATTGCGTGTTTGTTAGACGAAGGAACGTTTCATGAATACGATCGTCACCTTCTTTCTAAAAACCCGCTCGATTTCCCTCAATATATGGAAAAAGTTGAGGAGGATCGCGAAAAAACAAAATTAAATGAAGCAGTCGTGACCGGTGAAGGAACAATAAACGGTTTCCCTATCGTTATTGCCGTAATGGATTCCCGTTTCCGTATGGGCAGTATGGGATCAGTTGTCGGAGAAAAAATTGCACGTGCTATTGAGCGAGCGATGGAAAAATCGGTACCTTTTATTATTTTTACCGCTTCCGGTGGAGCGCGGATGCAAGAAGGTGTATTAAGTTTGATGCAAATGGCGAAGACAAGTGCTGCGTTAAAACTGTTTAGTGAACAAGGCGGGCTTATTATTTCAGTGATGACTCATCCGACGACAGGTGGTGTATCAGCAAGTTTCGCCTCGCTTGGAGATTACAATTTTGCTGAACCAGGGGCGCTCATCGGTTTTGCAGGACGGCGCGTCATTGAACAAACCGTTCGTGAGGAATTGCCAGATGACTTTCAAACAGCGGAATTTTTATTGAAACATGGACAACTAGATGCGGTGATCCCGCGTCATGACCTAAAAGACACGTTAACGAATGTATTAGACATTCACCAATCGCGAGGTGGAGACGAATGGCATACGAATTAGAATTTGAAAAACCACTTGTAGAATTGCGAAAAAAAATTAGTGAATTAAAAGAATTTACAAAGCATCGCGATGTTGACTTTTCCGATGAAATTAATAAATTAGAAGCTCGACTTGAAAAGCTGGAAAACGACATTTATGCGAACTTAAGCCCGTGGGATCGTGTGCAAATTGCGCGCCATCCGAATCGACCGACAACGCTTGATTATATTGAACGATTGTTTACAAACTTTTTCGAATGTCACGGTGACCGTTGTTTTGGGGATGATGAAGCGATCGTAGGAGGAATTGCAAAATATCATGGATTACCTGTGACTGTCATCGGTCATCAACGTGGGAAAGATACGAAAGAAAATATTCGTCGTAATTTTGGTATGCCACATCCAGAAGGATATCGAAAAGCGCTTCGTTTAATGAAGCAAGCTGAAAAATTTGGGCGTCCGATTATTTGTTTTATTGATACGAAGGGGGCGTATCCAGGAAAGGCTGCTGAAGAACGGGGGCAAAGCGAAGCAATCGCACGGAACTTATTTGAAATGGCAGGGTTGACAGTTCCAGTTGTATGCGTTGTTATTGGCGAAGGAGGAAGCGGTGGTGCGCTTGCCCTCGGTGTCGGAAACTACGTTCACATGCTTGAAAATTCGACGTATTCCGTAATTTCACCAGAAGGGGCAGCAGCAATTTTATGGAAAGATGCATCGCTTGCAAAAAAAGCTGCCGAAACGATGAAAATTACAGCAAAAGATTTAAAACAGCTTGGTGTTATCGATGAAATTATTCCAGAAGTGCGCGGTGGTGCGCATCGAAATGTCGATGAACAAGCGAAATACATTGACGATGTGCTTAAACGTTCCTTGCGTGAATTGCTCCCACTACATGCTGAACAGTTGATTGTGCAACGATACGAAAAATATAAACAGATTGGCGATTTTATCGAATCTCAACAACATGTATCGGTTATGTAAAAAGGTCATCATCGGATGGCCTTTTTACATGAAATAAATGATTTTGAGCAAACTTGTTGTAGTGAGAAAAATCAACGTTTTGTGAAACATTTCATTATGTATTGTGTTCCATATACCTTCATGTTATCTTAAAGTAAGAGGTCATACTTCTTATTTTATTTTTTTAAAGAGGTGAAGAGCGATGAAAAGAATTGGTGTGCTTACGAGCGGTGGCGATTCGCCAGGAATGAATGCCGCTATTCGTGCGGTTGTTCGGAAAGCGATTTACCACGGCTTAGAAGTGTACGGCGTTTATCACGGATATGCTGGATTAATTGCTGGTCAAATTAAAAAGCTTGAAATCGGGGATGTTGGCGATATTATTCATCGTGGCGGAACGATGTTATATACTGCTCGTTGCCCAGAATTCAAAACGTTAGAAGGGCAGTTAAAAGGAATTGAGCAGTTGAAAAAACATGGGATTGAAGGACTTGTTGTCATCGGTGGTGACGGCTCTTATCAAGGCGCGAAAAAGTTAACAGAACACGGTTATCCGTGTGTCGGTGTGCCGGGGACGATTGATAACGACATTCCAGGAACAGATTTTACGATTGGTTTTGATACAGCGTTAAATACGGTTATTGATGCCATTGATAAAATTCGCGATACAGCGACATCTCATGAACGTACATATGTGATTGAAGTCATGGGACGTCATGCGGGAGATATTGCTCTTTGGGCAGGTCTTGCAGGCGGGGCAGAAAGTATTTTAATCCCAGAAGCAGATTATGATATGGACGAAATAGTCGCGCGTCTCAAACGTGGACATGAGCGCGGTAAAAAACATAGTATTATCATCGTTGCAGAAGGGGTTGGCAGCGGTGTTGATTTCGGTAAACGCATTGAAGAAGCAACAGGATTTGAAACGCGTGTAACTGTGCTAGGGCACGTACAGCGCGGTGGATCACCGACAGCGTTTGACCGTGTACTTGCTAGCCGTTTAGGTGCGCGCGCAGTGGAATTGTTACTCGAAGGAAAAGGTGGACGTTGCGTTGGCATTCAAAACAATCATCTCGTCGACCACGACATCATTGAAGCGTTAGCACAAAAACATACAGTTGACCAAAAAATGTATCAACTATCAAAAGAACTTTCAATTTAGTGGTTATTTATGGTATCGTTTCCATATGCAAAGTGTAGGAGGGTATTTATGCGCAAAACGAAAATTGTTTGTACGATCGGTCCAGCGAGCGAAAGTGTAGAAAAGCTTGTGCAACTCATTGAGGCAGGGATGAATGTTGCCCGCCTCAACTTTTCGCACGGAAGTCATGAAGAACATGCAGCGCGCATTCGCAACATTCGCGAAGCATCGAGAATGACTGGAAAAACGGTTGCGATTTTATTGGATACGAAAGGTCCAGAAATTCGTACACATGACATGGAAAATGGTGCGATTGAATTGAAAGCGGGCGCTGAAGTCACTATTTCGATGACGGAAGTGCTCGGTACGCCAGAAAAATTTTCGATTACGTATGAAGGGCTAATTGACGATGTGCATGTCGGCTCAACGATTTTGTTAGACGATGGTTTAATTGGTTTAGAAGTATTGGCTGTTGATAAAGAAGCGAAAGAAATAAAAACAAAAGTATTAAACGGTGGCGTATTAAAAAATAAAAAAGGTGTAAACGTTCCGGGCGTCAAAGTAAAATTGCCAGGTATTACAGAAAAAGATGCTGCTGATATTCGTTTCGGTATCGAGCAAGGTATTGATTTTATTGCTGCATCATTTGTTCGTCGCGCTTCAGATGTGCTCGAAATTCGGGAATTGCTTGAGGCGCATGACGCGTTACACATTCAAATCATCCCGAAAATTGAGAATCAAGAAGGCGTAGACAATATTGATGAAATTTTAGAAGTAGCAGACGGTTTAATGGTTGCTCGTGGCGACTTAGGCGTCGAAATTCCAGCGGAAGAAGTGCCTCTCGTCCAAAAAGAGCTAATTAAAAAATGCAATGCGCTTGGAAAACCTGTTATTACAGCGACACAAATGCTTGATTCCATGCAACGAAATCCACGTCCAACTCGCGCTGAGGCGAGCGATGTAGCGAACGCCATTTTTGACGGAACAGATGCGATTATGCTTTCAGGTGAGACAGCGGCAGGGGCTTATCCAGTCGAAGCGGTACAAACGATGCATCGCATTGCTTTGCGCACAGAACAAGCGTTACAATATCGCGACTTATTATCGAAACGAAGCAAACAGAGCGGTACGACGATTACAGATGCAATCGGGCAATCAGTTGCTCATACCGCATTAAATTTAGATGTCGCAGCGATTGTGACGCCGACAGTAAGCGGTCATACCGCCCGGATGATTTCGAAATATCGCCCAAAAGCGCCAATTATCGCTGTGACATCGAATGAAGGTGTTTCGCGTAAATTAGCGCTCGTTTGGGGTGTTTATCCACGCGTCGCTCAACACGCAACGTCAACGGATGAAATGCTCGATATTGCTGTTGAGGCAGCCCTTGACACAGGCATCGTGAAACATGGTGATCTCGTTGTGATCACAGCGGGTGTTCCAGTTGGAGAAACAGGTTCAACAAACTTAATGAAAGTGCATATGATCGGTGATATGATTGCAAAAGGTCAAGGGATTGGCCGTAAATCAGCATTCGGGAAAGTTGTTGTAGCCAAAACAGCAGAAGAAGCGCTTGGAAAAATGGTTGAAGGCGGTATTTTAGTTGCTCCAGCAACGGATGCAGACATGATGAAAGCGTTAGAAAAAGCTGCGGCGATCATTACAGAAGAAGGCGGCTTAACAAGCCATGCGGCTGTTGTTGGTTTAAGCTTAGGGATCCCGGTAATTGTTGGGGTAAACCATGCGACATCTATTTTAAAAGATGGACAAGACATTACGGTAGATGCAAGCTTCGGTGCTATTTATCGCGGTCATGCGAGCGTGCTATAATAAAGAAGGGGGACATCCCCTTCTTTATTATTTTGGAGGGATGTGTGTGCGAAACATCTTTTTTCTTCTTTTTATCGTTATTCCAGCGCTAGAAATTGTCGTTCTTGTTTTGTCGGGAAAAGCAATTGGCATATGGCCAACATTTACATTGATTGTGACAACAGGTATCATCGGTGTCTTTTTAGCGAAAAAACAAGGACTATCCACGTTTCAACGAGCAAAATATGAGTTCATGAACGGGCGCATACCAAGCGATGCGCTATTAGATGGTGTTTGTATTTTAGTTGGTGGGACGTTATTGTTAACGCCAGGGTTTATTACTGATACAGTAGGTTTTATTTTACTTCTCCCATTTGCGCGTGAAAAAATAAAACCGTGGCTTGTGCGCCTATGGAAGAGGATGTTCTATGAAAAAACATGGATTTACATTCGAAAATAAAAGCATAAGCTCGCCGCTTATGCTTCTTTTTTTCCGATAATAAAGTTCCAAATATCTTGAAAGACGCCAGCATGATGCAATGTTCGCCCAATGACGAGCAATACCGGCCCAACGATTAAACCGAGAAACCCGATCAATTTAAAACCGACGAATAAAGCGATCAACGTTGCTAACGGATCGAGTCCGATATTCGAGGAAAGGAGCTTCGGTTCCATCACTTGACGTTGTACGAGAACAACGACATACAGCACACCTAGACCGATCGCAAAATGAGTATCGCCGCTCATCGCAGCGTACACAATCCATGGAACAAATACTAATCCTGTCCCTAAATACGGTAAAACATCGACCATGCCGATAATAAGAGCGATCGTAATTGCGTATTCTACTCGCAACACAAGCAAGCCGACTAATACAATAAGTGTTGTAATAGAAATGAGTGTCGCCTGTGCTTTAAGAAAGCCAAATAGCGCCTTTTTTAATTCGGCAAATACTTTTGTCGTACTCGTCTGCACTTTGGTTGGTAACAATTTTTGAAACAATGCTTTTAGACGATACCAGTCTTTGCTTATAAAAAACGTGGCAAGCAACGAGAAAATAAAAATTGTTGCAAAATTAGGCAACCATCCAATGATTGAAGGAATATTTTGTAATATATTTTGGATGAATTGCCCGACCGTTGTAGCAATTTTTGTTCCAACGGATTGAATGTTTGCCATAATCGTGTCTTGTTGAGACGTGTCTAAATTTTTAAAGAGTGTCGCTAGTTGGTTATAGATCGGAATGATTTGGCTTGCCACAAACTGCTCTATATAAATGACAAGCTTTTGAAAATGATTTGGCACAACTGTCGCTAAATATTGTGTTCCAGTCACGATTTCCGCAACAAGGAGGGTAACGAGCCCAGCAACGAGTGCAAGTAAAAGAATTAAAACAACGATGACCGCCAACGCCCTTGGCATTTTCGCTTTCTTCTCTAATACATCAACGACCGGGTTAATAAAGAAAGCAATCGCTAACGCAATTAAAAACGGATATGTTAGCGTTGATACATAGTATAAGCTCGCTAACCCGGCAATGATGACAAAGATGACAAATAAAAAGCGAAGGGAGCGATATACGTAGTGAGTTGACATGTCCTCACCTCCCGTCTTTTGTCATTTATGACTATTATAATATACAATGCAAAGAAAGAAAAAGTTTCAAAGAAGGGGGCGTATTTCATGCAGCCATTTATTTTTTTATTTATTCTTTTCGTTGTCGGTATCATTGCGAAAAATCAATCCCTCATAATCGCTGTACTATTTTTACTTATTGTGAAAAGTATCGGATTAAGTTCTAAAGTACTGCCGTATTTAGAGCAAAAAGGAATCCATCTTGGTGTAACAATCATTACGATTGCGGTCTTAGTTCCGATTGCAACTGGAAAAATAGGATTTAAAGAACTAACGGACTCTGTTCGCTCAATTTATGCTTGGATTGCGATGTTATCGGGTATTGCTGTTGCTTTGTTGGCAAAAGGAGGCGTGACATTGCTTGCGAAAGATCCGCATGTAACGACTGCGCTCGTTCTTGGTACTATTTTAGCCGTATCTTTATTCAAAGGAGTGGCTGTCGGCCCGTTAATAGGCGCAGGTATTGCTTATGTAATCATGAAAATAGTGGATATATTTTCATGATTGATTGCTTTTTTATAATAATATTTTTGAATTATGATGTCTTTTAGTTCACAAAAGTCTGATAATTGTTTATAATAATAGTGGAGCATGTACGAAACTATCGTGTATATTCCCCTGCTCGCTTCGTGAAGCGACTAGGTGAATATATAACAAAATGTAAGCATTTTCTTTGCATTTTTATTCAGCCGTTTTGAGCAATCGCTCGACGACGCGTTTTAACATGGGAAAAGGGGAATAAAAGAAAAAAAGGAGAGATGTAAGATGACAGTAACTCGCGGTCTCGAAGGGGTTGTAGCAACCACTTCCACAATTAGTTCAATCATCGATGATACGCTCACATATGTTGGGTATAATATCGATGACTTAGCAGAACATGCTACGTTTGAAGAGATCGTTTATTTGCTTTGGCATCGCAAATTGCCAAACAAAGAAGAGCTAGAAACGTTAACAAAGCAGTTGGCGGAACATGCCGATATTCCGCAACAAATCATTGATCATTTTAAAATGTATCCGCTTGATCAAGTTCATCCGATGGCAGCGCTTCGTACAGCGATTTCATTTCTTGGCTTATACGATGAAGAAGCGGAAGCAATGAATCCCGAAGCGAACTATCGCAAAGCGATTCGTTTACAGGCGAAAGTATCAACAATTGTTGCTGCGTTTTCGCGTATTCGCAAAGGATTAGAACCTGTGCCACCGCGCAAAGATTTAAGTTTCGCGGCAAACTTTTTATATATGCTAACGGGTAAAGAGCCAGATCCAATTGCTGAGGAAGCGTTTAATAAAGCACTCGTGCTTCATGCGGATCACGAGTTGAATGCTTCAACGTTTACTGCGCGTGTCTGTGTTGCGACTTTATCAGATGTGTACTCAGGTATTACAGCAGCGATTGGAGCATTGAAAGGCCCGCTTCATGGTGGAGCAAATGAAGCGGTAATGAAAATGTTGACGGAAATCGGCACACTTGAAAATGTGGAAACATACATTCACAACAAATTGAATAACAAAGAGAAAATTATGGGGTTCGGTCATCGCGTTTATCGCCAAGGTGACCCACGTGCGAAACATTTGAAAAAAATGTCTGAGAAATTGACGAAGTTAACAGGTGAACCACACTGGTATGATATGTCGGTGAAAATTGAGGAGATTGTTACATCGACGAAAGGTTTGCCGCCAAATGTTGACTTCTACTCCGCTTCTGTTTACCATAGTTTAGGAATTGATCATGATTTATTTACACCAATTTTTGCGATTAGTCGCATGTCTGGATGGCTTGCGCACATTTTAGAGCAGTACGAAAACAACCGTCTCATCCGTCCACGTGCCGAATATACAGGACCTACGAGACAAGTATACGTGCCGCTTGAAGAACGTGCATAACATGCATAACAGTGGTTGCTCAAGGTGAGAAACTCGCCTTTCTCACCTTTTTACACTACATGATTTGGAGGTCGTTATTGTGATGCAAGGTGAAAAAATTACGGTTACAAACGGGGTATTAAACGTTCCAAACTATCCGATTATTCCATTTATTGAAGGGGACGGGACAGGTCCAGATATTTGGGCAGCCGCATCTCGCGTATTAGAAGCGGCTGTGGAAAAAGCTTATAAAGGGGAGCGCAAAATCGTTTGGAAAGAAGTGCTTGCTGGTGAAAAAGCGTTTAAGTTGACTGGTGAATGGTTGCCACAAGAAACGCTTGATACGATTCGTGAATACATAATTGCGATTAAAGGACCGCTGACAACACCAGTAGGCGGTGGAATTCGTTCATTAAACGTTGCGCTTCGTCAAGAGCTCGATTTATTTGTGTGCTTACGCCCAGTTCGTTATTTTAAAGGAGTACCGTCTCCGGTCAAGCGTCCTGAAGATACAGATATGGTGATTTTCCGTGAAAATACGGAAGACATTTATGCGGGGATTGAGTATGCAAAAGGAACACCAGAAGTGAGAAAGTTAATTGATTTCTTGCAAAATGAAATGGGTGTGCGTAAAATTCGCTTCCCTGAAACATCGGGAATCGGTATTAAGCCAATTTCAGAAGAAGGTACGAAACGATTAGTGCGCGCAGCAATTAAATACGCCATTGAACATGGTCGCAAATCTGTCACGCTCGTTCATAAAGGAAACATTATGAAATATACAGAAGGTGCGTTCAAAAACTGGGGCTATGAATTAGCTGAGCAAGAATTCGGCGATCAAGTGTTTACTTGGGCGGAGTATGACCGCATCGTTGAAACGCACGGAAAAGAAGCTGCAAACCGCGCGCAAGCGGAAGCAGAAGCAGCAGGAAAAATCATTGTGAAAGATGCGATTGCAGATATTTTCTTGCAACAAATTTTAACTCGTCCGCGCGAGTTCGATGTTGTTGCAACAATGAACTTAAACGGTGACTACATTTCTGATGCGTTGGCAGCACAAGTAGGTGGCATCGGTATTGCACCAGGTGCAAATATTAACTATGAAACAGGCCATGCAATCTTTGAAGCAACGCACGGAACTGCACCAAAATATGCGGGATTGGATAAAGTAAATCCATCGTCGGTCATCTTATCTGGTGTCATGATGTTTGAACATCTTGGTTGGAATGAGGCAGCAAAACTGATCGTTGACTCTATGGAGAAGACGATTGCCTCAAAAGTCGTCACATATGACTTTGCACGTTTAATGGAAGGCGCAACAGAAGTGAAATGTTCGGAATTCGCAGATGCTCTCATTCAAAACATGGGAGAATAAAATAAAAAAGGGGATGGAAGAACGTGGGTATGAAACGAAAAAAAATCTCAATTATCGGTGCTGGATTTACGGGAGCGACGACGGCGTTCATTTTAGCGCAAAAAGAGCTTGGAGACATCGTTCTTGTCGACGTTCCACAATTAGAAAATCCGACAAAAGGAAAAGCGCTCGATATGCTTGAGTCAAGCCCTGTTCTCGGATTCGACGCTAACATTATTGGCACGTCGGATTATGCGGATACCGCTGATTCGGATGTTGTTGTTATCACTGCGGGCATTGCGCGCAAACCAGGCATGAGCCGCGATGACTTAGTCACGACAAACCAAGGAATTATGAAGGCGGTCACGAAAGAAGTAGTCAAGTATTCGCCGAACTGCTTTATTATCGTATTAACAAATCCTGTTGATGCGATGACATATACGGTTTTTAAAGAATCTGGCTTTCCGAAAAACCGCGTCATCGGTCAATCTGGAGTATTAGATACCGCACGTTTCCGTACATTTGTTGCACAAGAGTTGAATTTATCTGTGAAAGATATTACAGGGTTTGTCTTAGGTGGTCATGGAGATGACATGGTGCCGCTTGTGCGCTATTCGTATGCAGGTGGCATTCCGCTTGAAACGTTAATCCCAAAAGAGCGGTTAGATGCCATTGTTGAACGTACGCGCAAAGGTGGCGGTGAAATTGTCAACTTACTTGGTAACGGTAGTGCCTATTATGCGCCAGCTGCATCCCTTGCTGAAATGGTTGAAGCGATCGTAAAAGACCAGCGCCGAGTTCTTCCAGCCATCGCTTATTTAGAAGGCGAATACGGATATGAAGGAATTTATTTAGGTGTGCCAACCATTTTAGGTGGCAATGGAATCGAAGAAGTTATCGAATTAGAGCTAACAGAAGAAGAGAAAGCGGCGTTAGCAAAATCTGTAGAGTCAGTGAAAAATGTGATGAAAGTGTTACAATAGTAAAAAATTCGGGGTGATTCCCCGAATTTTTGTATATGGTCAAACAAAGGGGAGATGGGTATGCTGAGCAAAAAACGCAAAATTGGACGTTTAATTTCGGACATTTCCGTTGGTGAGAAGCTCGTCTTAACGGAAGCGATCGAAGATAAAGATTTATTGTTATACTTAGGGCTCACAAACGATGCCAATCCGCTCTATATTCAACATGACTACGCATCGCAAACGCCATGGAAACGTCCGATCGTACCAGCTATTATGTTAACAGGTATTATTACATCGGCTGTTTCAAAATATTTACCGGGACCGGGAAGTCATATTGTTTCGCAAACGATTGAATTTAAACGACCAGTATATCATTATGAGCATGTTGAATTTTTATTTGAAGTGACATCTGTTGATGAAGAAAATAATGAAATTCATATCTCCGTTCAAGCGATCCGCGATGGTGAAGAAATATTAGTTGGGTCATTGCGTGTCGTTCCGCCATATCCGTTTGTTGAAGAGAAAGCGTTAGATAACTTTTAAAAAGGGGCTTTTGCCTCTTTTTTGTTTTTTTTCTTTTCACATAACTCGTTATAATAAAAATGTAACAAATTTACGTTGTTGGAGGATGGCTATGTCGAAACGTGTGTTAGTTGTCGATGATGAGCAGTCGATCGTCACGTTGCTAGAGTACAATTTAAAGCAGGCAGGGTTTATTGTATTGACAGCTTATGATGGAGAACAAGGACTTCATAAAGCGTTAGAGGAACGCCCTGATTTTATCATTCTCGATTTAATGTTACCGAAATTAGATGGGATTGAAGTATGTAAACAGCTACGACAACAAAAAGTGATGACCCCTATTTTAATGTTGACAGCAAAAGATGACGAATTTGATAAAGTGCTTGGTCTTGAATTAGGTGCCGATGACTATATGACAAAGCCGTTTAGCCCACGTGAAGTAGTAGCACGTGTGAAGGCGATTTTACGTCGAACGGTGATTCATGAGCAAGAGGAAAAGCAAAATCATAGTGACGATTCGCTCGTTGTCGGACAACTAAAAATTTTCCCTGATCGTTATGAAGCTTATTTTGCACAACAAAGATTAGAACTCACCCCGAAAGAATTTGAACTACTAGCATACTTAGCGAAATATAAAGGTCGTGTCTTAACACGTGATCAATTATTAAGTGCAGTATGGAACTACGATTTTGCTGGGGATACACGCATTGTCGATGTGCATATTAGTCATTTGCGTGACAAAATCGAACATGATACGCGAAAGCCTGTGTATATTAAAACGATACGTGGCTTAGGGTATAAACTGGAGGAGCCGAAAGCGGATGAATAAATTTCGCTCTCGCCTACTGATTGGGCTTGTTTCCGTCATTTTATCCGTGTTGTTTGGCCTAGGTTTGTTATTAGGTCAATTGTTTCAAAAATTTTATGCAGACACGGTACATGATCGAATAGAGAAAGAGGCAAAACTTTTGGCTTTATACATGGAAAATAAATCGTTCCAATCTAATATGTTTAAGCAACAATTACACGCAATTAGCGACATGTTGTCGGCGCGCATCACGATTGTTGATCGTGAAGGACAGATCATGTTTGATACAAACAATTACGTATCAATTGATGAAAAACGTCATAAAACATTCATTCGAACGTTACTAAAACAAGAAGATCGTCCTGTTATTTTTCAAGAAGAACAAAATGTATATTATTATGCTGTACCATTTTGGCAGCGTGACCAGAAGCTCGGACATATTGTCATGAGTTTATCTATGGATGCGATCGAGCGGGTAGATGAACAAATTTGGCTGTTGCTTACGCTTAGCTTAAGCATTGCTTTTTTCATTATTCTTTTATTAGGTATTAAAATTACAAATCAATATACAAAGCCGATTGAAGCGGCAACAAAAGTAGCGATGGAGTTGGCGCGCGGCAATTATAAAGCGAGAACGTATGAAAGTAGAGACGATGAAACAGGGATGCTCAGCCAGTCATTAAACATTTTGGCGCGGAATTTACAAGAGATGGTGCGTACACAAGAAATGCAACAAGATCGTTTGCGAGCCCTTATTGAAAATATAGGGAGCGGTTTAATTTTAATTGATCAACGTGGCTATATTTCATTAATGAACCGCGCATATAAAGAAATGTTCCATATCGATCCGTCTGACTATGTTCATCGTTTATATTATGAGGCGTTCCCATATAAAGAAGTGATTGCACTTGTAGAAGAAATATTTATGACAGAGGTAAATGTACGTAAACAAATGCTCCTTCCGATCGATATTGAACGGAAACATTTTGAAGTGTACGGAACGCCAATTATTGGGACAAACGACGAATGGAAAGGAATTATCGTTGTGTTCCATGATATTACTGAGCTAAAAAAACTTGAACAAATGCGCAAAGATTTTGTCGCTAATGTTTCTCACGAGTTAAAAACACCGATTACGTCCATTAAAGGTTTTGCAGAAACGTTGTTAGACGGGGCGATGCACGATGCTCAAACGCTTGAATACTTTTTAACGATTATTTTAAAAGAAAGTGAACGACTTCAACATTTAATTCAAGATTTGCTCGATTTGTCAAAAATCGAACAGCAAGGATTTACGTTAAATATATCCGTTGTTGACTTGCATGAAGTATTGAAGGAAGTTATCGTCATGCTTGAAGCGAAAGCAAACGATAAACAAATCACATTGGAATGTACATCGAATACACCGCTTTGTTATATGTATGGCGATTTACATCGTTTAAAGCAAATTTTTATTAATTTAATTAATAACGCGATCGCTTATACGCCAGCTGGTGGACGCGTAACGGTTTATGTGGAGAAAGATAATAAAGAGCTACACGTTCATGTAAGTGACACAGGAATTGGAATTGAACAAAAAGAAATTCCACGTATTTTTGAACGATTTTATCGTGTGGACAAAGCACGAAGTCGCAACTCAGGTGGTACGGGTCTTGGATTAGCGATCGTGAAACATTTAGTGGAAGCACATCATGGAACAATTTCAGTAAAAAGTGAAGTGGGGATAGGGACGACATTCACTGTCCATTTTCGTGCAGACGCTTGTGCAGACGAATAATTTTAACGATATATTTACAATCGATTTACCATATATTAAAAAAATATTGATAACATAAAAGGTGAAAACCCCTTCATCCAAGAAGCCGATTGTCTTGGAATAGGCGAGGACAGCGAACGTTCTCGTCTTTTTTCTTTTTTGGAGGCAATCATGGTAAAATAAGCGTAAATGAATACAAGAGGAGGTTTTCGGTTTGGCAAACAAACTCGTTTTAATTGATGGCAATAGCATCGCTTATCGCGCTTTTTTTGCATTGCCGCTCTTACATAACGATAAAGGCATTCATACAAACGCTATTTATGGTTTTACAATGATGTTAATGAAACTCATTGAAGAAGAAAAGCCGACGCATATGCTCGTTGCGTTTGACGCAGGAAAAACGACATTTCGTCATGAAGTATACACAGAATATAAAGGTGGGAGACAAAAAACGCCACCGGAATTATCGGAACAGTTTCCGTTTTTACGCGAACTGCTTGATGCATATAACATTCGTACGTACGAACTTGAAAATTATGAAGCAGACGATATTATCGGAACGCTTGCCACCAAAGCAGAAAAAGAAGGGTTTGACGTCGTCATTATTTCGGGAGATCGCGATTTAACACAATTAGCGTCGGAACGTATTCATGTTCATGTCACGAAAAAAGGCATAACAGACATGGAGCGATATACACCGGAATACGTATTTGAGAAGTATGGACTAACGCCTGCACAAATTGTTGATTTGAAAGGATTAATGGGCGATGCATCAGATAATATTCCAGGCGTTCCGGGAGTCGGAGAGAAAACAGCATTAAAATTATTAAAAGAATATGGAACGGTTGAACATGTACTTGCCTCACTTGAACATATTTCTGGGAAAAAATTGAAGGAAAACTTACAAACGTACCGTGAACAAGCGTTACTAAGTAAACAGTTGGCAACCATTCATCGTGATGTTCCATTGACACTATCGCTCGATGAGTTAGCATGGCAGTCGTATGATGCAGAACGGGTAGCAGCGCTATTTCAAGAGCTTGGTTTCACTTCGCTTATGGACAAAATTGGTCAAATTTCACAAGAACAACTATCATTAACCGATATTTCGTTTGTTACGGTTCAAGCGATTGATGAGCACATGTTGACAAAAGAAGGTGCACTTGTTGTTGAAGTGATGGATGCGAATTATCATCAAGCACCAATTATTGGATTTGCACTTGTAAATGAGCGTGGACACTTTTTTATTCCGACGGACATAGCTCTCGCTTCATCACGATTTAAAAGATGGCTTGAAGATGAGCAATGTAAAAAAAGTGTGTTTGATGCCAAACGAGCGATCGTTGCGCTGAAGTGGAACGGTATTGAACTTAAAGGTGTCGATTTTGATCTATTATTAGCTGCATACTTGCTCAATCCGACCGATGCGAATGGGGATGTGGCGGCCGTTGCAAAAACGAAGCAATATACGGATGTACAAAGCGACGAAGAAGTATATGGAAAAGGAGCGAAACAAGCTATTCCGCCGACAAATGTATTAGCTGAACATCTCGTACGAAAGGCGAAAGCGATCGCTTCGTTGAAAGAAACATATATTCAAGAACTAAAGCGAAATGAACAATTTGAATTGCTTGTACATTTAGAATTACCGCTTACGTTTATTTTAGCACAAATGGAATTTTACGGTGTGAAAGTGGATGTTGATCGTTTGGAACAGATGGGAAAAGAGTTTACTGCCCAACTCGAACAAATTGAGCAACGCATTTATGAACTTGCAGGAACAACGTTTAACATTAATTCTCCGAAACAACTAGGAACGATTTTATTTGAAAAACTTCAGTTGCCGATTGTGAAAAAAACGAAAACAGGTTATTCTACCTCCGCGGACGTTCTAGAAAAGTTAGCGCCATACCATGAAATTATTGAGCAAATTTTACACTATCGTCAGCTCGGAAAATTACAATCCACATATGTCGAAGGATTAATGAAAGTCGTCCGAAAAGATACAGGAAAAGTGCATACGATTTTTCAACAAGCGTTGACTCAAACGGGACGTTTAAGCTCTACAGAGCCTAATTTACAAAATATTCCTATTCGTATTGAGGAAGGAAGAAAAATTCGTCAAGCGTTTGTCCCATCCTCAGACGATTGGGTTATTTTTGCAGCTGATTATTCTCAAATCGAGTTGCGCGTTTTAGCGCATATTGCTAATGATGAAAATTTAATTGCCGCGTTTCACCACGACCTTGATATTCATACGAAAACGGCGATGGATATTTTTCATGTCAAGGAAGACGAAGTGACCGCTCATATGCGCCGTCAAGCGAAAGCAGTCAATTTTGGCATCGTTTACGGGATTAGCGACTACGGATTATCGCAAAACTTAGGCATCACGCGCAAAGAGGCAGCCGAATTTATTGAACGATATTTTCGAAGTTATCCGGGTGTAAAGCGGTATATGGAAGAGATCGTACAAGATGCAAAACAAAAAGGGTATGTGACGACATTGCTTCACCGCCGTCGTTATTTGCCGGATATTACAAGTAGTAATTTTAATGTTCGTAGTTTTGCGGAACGGACAGCGATGAACACGCCAATTCAAGGAAGTGCGGCCGATATTATTAAAAAAGCGATGATTGATTTGGCTAATCGTTTACATGAAGAACGACTGCAAACTCGTTTGTTGCTGCAAGTACATGACGAATTGATTTTAGAAGCACCAAAAGAAGAAATTGAATTGTTGAAAAAAATCGTACCAGATGTGATGGAGAACGCAGTATCATTACGTGTTCCGTTAAAAGTCGACTATCATTTTGGCCCAACATGGTATGATGCGAAGTAACGAAAGGGGGGAGCAACCATGCCAGAATTGCCTGAAGTCGAAACGGTACGACGTACACTTCTTTCTCTTGTTGTTGGTAAAACGATCGAACGTGTGAAAGTGCGTTGGCCAAAAATCATTCAGCACCCTGATGTAGCTACGTTTTGTGAGCGTCTGAAAGGACAGACGATTCACAATATCGGGCGGAGAGGTAAATTTTTGCTTTTTCAATTGGATGATGTCGTCCTCGTTTCTCATTTGCGGATGGAAGGACGTTATATATATGAAAAAGAAGATGCTCCATTTGATCAACATACACACATTTTTTTTACATTCACAGATCAGACGGAACTTCGTTATCGCGATGTGCGCAAATTTGGTACGATGCATTTATTTAATAAAGGTGAAGAATTACGTGTCCCTCCTTTATCAAGTATTGGGGTTGAGCCGTTCGATGAGCAATTTACGGTTGCATGGCTTACAGATCAACTTCAACGAACAAAACGTACAATAAAAGCGACATTGCTTGATCAAACGATTGTCGCAGGATTAGGCAATATTTATGTCGATGAAGTATTATTTCGTTCGTCCATTCATCCAGAGCGGACAGCAACGACGTTAACGATACGGGAAATCGAAGCATTACATGAGGCAATTGTTCAAACGATACAAGAAGCGATTGAAAAAGGTGGGAGTACCGTTCGAACATATGTGAATACGCAAGGGAAGACAGGGACGTTTCAAACGCAATTGTATGTATACGGTCGTGCCAACATGCCGTGCCGTCGTTGTGGAAATCCCATTTCCAAAACAACTGTAGCCAATCGCGGCACACATTATTGTAAACATTGTCAAACGTAGTGTAAGAACATTGCCTAGACCTCTTCCATATACTATGGTAGCTTTTCAAGGAAGGGGCGGGCGTATATGATTACATGGTCTTTATTTTTGCTTGCGTTTGCTGTAAGCATTGATGGGTTGACTGTCGGTATTACGTATGGTATGCGGAATGTACATGTTCCGCTTCGTTCGTTGCTGATTATTTCGTTTTTTTCATGCATGACATTTTTAGTAGCGATGGGCATTGGTCGCATGTTATATATGTTTTTTTTGCCAACCGTTGCCAACGCAATGGGTGGGGGGATATTAATCATATTAGGATTATGGATGCTCATTCAATTTATGCTTAAAAGCGATGATAAGGAAGAAAAATTTTTAATGAACGTAGAAATTCGTTCGCTCGGCATTGTCATTCAAATTTTGCGCAAACCAACGATGGCTGATTTTGACCGTTCAGGAACGATTACAGGGATGGAGGCTGTATTTTTAGGAATCGCCTTGTCGCTCGATGCGTTTGGAGCAGGCGTAAGCGCGGCGCTTTTAAACTATTCGGTAGCGTTTACTACATTTCTCGTTTGCTTGCTTAGCTTTAGTTTCTTATTTAGCGGGTTGAAAATTGGAAAATCGTTTAGAAAGTATGACTGGCTACAAAAATACTCGTTTTTACCTGGGATTATGCTTATTGTCATTGGTATTTTTAAAATGAGATAGGGGTGAAGGTGGTGTTAACGATCGGATTAACAGGGGGCATCGCAAGTGGAAAAAGTACGGTCGCGGCGATGTTCCGTGACTTACATATCCCTGTCATTGATGCAGATGAAATCGCTCACCGTGTCACAGCCATCGACGGTGAAGCGTATCAACTAATTGTTGAGACGTTTGGAAGCGACATTTTAGACTCAAATGGTGCGATTGATCGACGTAAGCTTGGTGCGATCGTATTTCATGATGAACAAAAGCGAAAACAGTTAAATGCCATTGTTCATCCGCTCGTACGTAAACATATGCTACAACAAAAAGAGCAATATGCAAGAAAAGGGGAAAAAGCTGTTGTTCTCGATATTCCGCTTTTATTCGAAAGTAATTTAGAACATCTCGTTGATCGTATTCTCGTTGTGTATGTAGATGAACAAATTCAACTTCGGCGCCTTTGCGAACGCAATGGCTTTTCGTTTGAAGAAGCATGGGCGCGTATAAAATCGCAAATGCCGCTCGAACAAAAACGAAAAAAAGCAGATGCTGTCATCGATAACAATGGAACGATCGAACAAACGAAACGACAACTATACGAACGCTTAGTTGAGTGGGGTATCCTTGAAAAATAGGATGCCCTTTTTTTATTTTTTTATAGCATAAACACTTTAAAAATGTTATACTATTTTTGTGTATAACAGATAAACAGTATAACACATATATTGAAAGGGGCTATATAATGAAAGCGAGAGTAGCGATTAACGGGTTCGGACGCATTGGACGTATGGTGTTCCGAAAAGCTATTATGGACAATGATGTTGACATTGTAGCCATTAATGCGAGCTATCCGCCTGAAACGTTAGCTCATTTAATAAAATATGATTCGAACCATGGTAAATTTGATGGGGATGTCGTTCCTGTTGAAGATGGTTTAATTGTAAATGGAAAAAAAGTACAACTATTAAATTCACGTGATCCACGACTATTACCGTGGGGAGAGCTTCAAATCGATATCGTTATCGAAGCAACGGGAAAGTTTAACGCAAAAGAAAAGGCGATGATGCACGTCGAAGCGGGAGCAAAGCGTGTTATTTTAACTGCACCAGGAAAAGATGAGGATGTCACGATTGTAATGGGAGTCAATGAACATATGCTTTCTCCAGAGCACGTCATCATTTCAAACGCTTCATGTACAACAAACTGTTTAGCGCCCGTTGTGAAAGTGCTTGATGAAGCGTTTGGCATCGAAAATGGACTTATGACAACTGTTCATGCCTACACAAACGATCAAAAAAACATCGACAATCCACATAAAGATTTACGTCGAGCACGTTCATGCGCACAATCGATCATTCCGACAACAACAGGTGCGGCTAAAGCGTTAGCACTTGTATTGCCACATTTAAAAGGAAAAATGCATGGTATGGCATTGCGCGTTCCAACACCAAACGTTTCACTTGTTGACGTCGTTGTCGATGTGAAAAAAGATGTCACAGTCGATGAAGTGAATGAAGCGTTTATGCAAGCAGCTCGTGGGGAGTTAAAAGGCATTTTAGACGTGACGATGGAACCGCTTGTATCCATTGATTTTAATACAAATCCACATTCTGCGATTGTTGATGGGTTATCGACAATGGTGATCGAAAATCGAAAAGTAAAAGTGCTAGCGTGGTATGATAATGAATGGGGCTATTCATGTCGCGTTGTTGATTTAACAAAACTAGTTGCGAAACAATTGTTAAAAAATGAAACGGTTGCGATGTCATAACGCTGGGGTTCCCAGCGTTATTTTTCTGCCCATTTGATAAAAAAATAAAAAACGATATTGAAAAAAATATATAAACGAAGTATACTATGTTTCGTGAACTTCTTGAACGCGTGGTAATGTGACTACTTAAAGGGTTAGGACCTCTTTGGACTAACTTTCCCCCGTGGTAGTTATACATTCCAGAAAGCAAAAGAAATTCATCGTTTATTTTTTTAAAAATTTATAAAAGGGGGATACGATCATGGATACAATGGGTCGTCACGTTATCTCAGAACTTTGGGGATGCGATTTTGATAAGTTAAATGACATGGAGTTTATTGAAAAAACATTTGTTGATGCAGCGTTAAAGTCTGGTGCTGAAATTCGTGAAGTTGCGTTTCATAAATTTGCACCACAAGGTGTTAGTGGCGTTGTTATTATTTCTGAATCACATTTAACTATTCACAGTTTTCCAGAGCATGGTTACGCGAGCATCGACGTGTACACATGTGGGCATCTAGATCCAACGATTGCAGCTGACTATATTGCAGAAGCATTAGGTGCACAAACGCGTGAAACAATTGAATTGCCTCGTGGTATGGGTCCAATTGAAATTAAACAAGCAAAAGCTTTATAATAAAGTGTAAGAGGAAAAGAGGTGTAGATTCTGCACCTCTTTTTTATCATTCATTGAAAAGTGAGGAGACGAACAGTGAAATGGAAGCATATATTAACAAATCATAATGAAACATCTGAACGTCATCCGGATGAGCAGCTAAAAAGCCGTTATTACAAAACGACACAATCCACTGCATTACAAGTAGTGAAAGAAATGTTTGAACAGATGGACGGGTGTCACATTGTTGCCGTCTCAGCAGAACGAGGAGAAATAAGTGTATCACTCACGAAAGGAAGAAAAGTATTTATCGTCGCAACTATTGTTTCTGTTCGTCCATTTGAAACAGCTATTGATTTTTCAGTTACGACAGAAACAAAATGGTTTCCAATTGACTTCGGATTTAGTCGCCAACTCATTATTCGTTTATATGATCAATTAGAGAAAAGACTCCCATATATCGGATCGGGAATATATGGGGATAAGTAGTTGTATATCCGCCTTGTTTTGTCTACTATAAAAGTAAAATTACTGCTAGGGAGCTGATACATATGAAATGCCCGTCGTGTCACCACAACGGAACGCGTGTGCTCGACTCGCGTCCTGTTGATGAAGGGCGTTCTATTCGTCGCCGTCGTGAATGTGAACGTTGCCATTTTCGATTCACAACGTTTGAAAGGGTGGAAGAAACACCGTTAATTGTTGTGAAAAAAGAAGGAACGCGAGAGGAATTTAGCCGTGAAAAAATTTTGCGTGGTCTTATTAAAGCGTGTGAAAAGCGACCGGTTGCGCTTGAACAGCTAGAGGAAGTCACGCAACAAATTGAACGAGAGTTGCGCAATAGCGGGATCAATGAAGTGAAAAGCGAAACGATCGGTGAAATGGTGATGGAACGCTTGTCCAAAATTGACGAAGTCGCTTATGTTCGTTTTGCTTCTGTATACCGCCAGTTTAAAGATTTAAACGTCTTTATCGAGGAATTAAAAGAACTAATAAAAAAAGAACAAGGAGAAAGGGCATAATATGCTCTTTTTCATATGAAGAAGGTCGATAATATGGAATATAGCTGGAAAGAATTAATTGCGGTCGACCGATATATTGTCCACGCCAATGGTGTTTTAAGTGAACTAGATCGGAAAGTATTGACACTTTTATATCAACCGTTAATTGGTGCGCAAGCGTATAGTTTATATATGACGTTATGGAGCGAACTTGAGCAAACACGCTTATGGAGTGAAGAGACGACACACCATAGTTTAATGGCAATTATGCAATGCAGTTTGCCAACGATATACGCTGAACGTTTAAAACTTGAGGGAATCGGGTTGTTAAATACGTATATGAAGCGAACGAATGCAGATGATGAACGCGTATTTATTTACGAGCTTCGCCTTCCCCTTACACCAGAACAATTTTTCACTGATGGTGTGTTAAATGTATTTTTATATGATCGTGTAGGAAAAACGAAATTTCAAAAGTTGAAAAAGTTTTTTTCTGATCGTGCTATCGATCGCACTTCTTTTGTACCTGTGACGCGCTCATTTCACGATGTATTTTCATCGATCCAGCCTGAAAAAATGATTCATAAGTTAGGCGACGAAGCGAAACAAGAAGTAACGCTCCAAGACGGGCATCAGTATATAGGAAAAGAACAAGCGATGTATACGATGCAAGATGATATATTTGATTTTGACGCATTTTATGCAGGACTGTCTCATCATCTCGTCCCACGTCGTGCGATTACTGCAAAAGTGAAAGATGCGATCAAAAAGCTAGCTTTTTTATATGGCATTGGCCCGCTTGACATGCAAAAAATTGTGATGAGCGTCATCGATCCCGCAGAACAAATTGATATCGAATCATTAAGAAAAGCGGCGCAAGAATGGTATCAATTTGAACGTGGTGAGGCGCTTCCGCGGCTATATGATCGCGTGCAACCGTTAGCGGAGCGGACGATGGCGCATGTCGAGCCAAAAAACGAAGAAGAATATTTAATGAAACAGCTCGAAACCGTTTCACCGAGACAATTACTCATGGACTTTTCTGGTGGAGCTGAACCAGCGTTAGCGGATTTGCAGCTAATTGAAGAAATGATGTTTAAGCAAAAACTGCCACCAGGCGTCATGAATGTACTTATTTATTACGTTATGTTGCGTACAGATATGAAGCTTCCGAAAAAATATGTAGAAAAAATTGCTAGTTCGTGGGCGAGAAAAAAAGTGCGTACGGTCAAACAAGCGATGGAATTGGCGAAAAAAGAAGCGCGTGAATACGAAACATTTATGAAAGAAAAAGAGAAAAAAGGGTCGAAAAAGCCGATTCGTACTGAGATGTTGCCAGATTGGTTACAAACAGACTATTCACAATTTGAACGAAAACAAATGAAATCGGAAGAAGAGCTAGAACAAAAACGGCGCGAGTTGGAAGAACGGTTGAAAAAGCCGAAAAGTTAGGGGATAAATGATGAAACCAATTCGGGAAACTATCCACCATTTGATGAATCGTCATGATTTTAAAGAGCGATATGAGGCGATGAAACGCGATATTTTAAACGATCCACACGTTCAATCGTTTTTACGTGGTCATGATGTGACAGATGCGATGTTAAATCGCCATCTTGGCAAATTGTATGAGTTTGTACAACAAAGTAAACATTGTGAGCGTTGTTCAAGTTTAGAACAGTGTCCTAATTTGCTGAAAGGTTATACACCACATTTAATTTGGCAAGGGAAAAACATTGATGTGCAATACGAGCGCTGTGCTCGCAAAGTGCAAGAAGATGAACGAAAAAAACAACAGTCGCTCATTCGTAGTTTGTTTATCCCGCGTGATATGTTACAAGCATCATTTGATAAGCTAGAAACGGACGATCTTGGACGTATTGAAGCGATCGAACTTGCGAATACATTTGCATCGACGTATGAAGTAGGTAAACGAATAAAAGGGTTATATTTATATGGGTCATTTGGAGTAGGAAAAACATACTTGTTAGCAGCGATGGCGAATGAATTAGCTCAAAGACATATTGCTTCATTTCTTGTGTACGTGCCGGAATTTGTTCGTTCATTAAAATCATCTCTTCAAACGGATGCGTTTCAAGATACGATTGAATATGCAAAACAAGTCCCTGTGCTTATGCTCGATGATTTAGGGGCAGAACTTATGTCAAGCTGGTGGCGCGATGAGGTTCTCGGACCAATTTTACAATATCGCATGCTTGAACATTTACCGACATGTTTTACATCGAATTTCGATTTAAAACGTCTGACGCATCATCTTGCCCACTCACAACGAGGAGAAGAAGAACAAGTGAAAGCGGCGCGAATGATTGAGCGAATTGTCTATTTAGCTACTCCGATCGAAATGAAAGGAAAAAATCGACGAATCGAAATGTGATAAACGTTCGGTGTTCCCCATATATATAAAACAAGCATGTTTTTGGAAAAGGGGGGGCACCGTTGATTTATATCGTATTTCAAGATGGACAAGATGCACAACGGTTATTTACGGAATTAAACAAAGCACCGCAACCATATGGGAAGTTGCTTTACGATGACAAGACGATTACCGTTTTTTTTCATGAATCAGATGCGTCGCACATGCGGGCATTATTCATTCCGATTTTGACTTCATGTATCATTCGTGCATTTGAAGCACGTTGGATTTTATCAATTATTTCACGCACGTTTTTTTATGAAAATGAAGAAGAACAACAACAAATTTTACAGCTTACTTACTCGTTTATTGACGGGGAAAGGTACGACTATCGTCTCGGAAAAAAAATGAGTACGCCGCGCGAACAACTTATTGCTAAATCTCTACATGAATGTTTACATGAAGGCGTATTTTCATTTGAGTCGCTTATGACTTTTCGTTTAAAGCCATATTATGATCGGCTTATGCATTATGTTGAATTAGCGATTGATGAATACAAACTAGAACAAGAATATCAAGCGTTCGTGCAATTGCTGCGCGAAATTGTTTCATCACGACAGCCACAAATGAACGTCCTTCATTTAGTATATGAAAATGATACGTTTCAATTTTTCGACGATTGCTTTTTTCACTTATCTTCTCAACAATTAAAGCAGTTTATTGATCGTCGTCTCATGGTGAGTCAGCCGATGTACATTGATACATCTGTATTAGCACCACTCGTGTCGATGGCACCGGAAAAAATATATATGTATACAGATGTCACAGATGTAGGGATGATTCAAACGATTCAAAATGTGTTTCAAGAGCGAATAGAGCTTCGAACACCTCTTGATTTTCCAAAAAAATATGCTTATAATGACATACATAATGAATAAGGTCAAAAGTGATGATGAGGACATGGGTGTATTTTTACGGTTCACAGAGAGGGAAGGCATAGGCTGAAACCTTCCTAACACGAAAAATGCACTTACCACCTCTAAACTTCAGCAGTGAACAATGGGACGATTACCCGTTTAGTAATTGCTGACGGTTTGCGCCGTTATCGAAATGAAGCCGTTTATACGCTCGTTTTGTATTTGTATAGACGGAAAGAAGGGTGGAACCACGAAGCCAACTCGTCCCTCGTTTTTGGGACGAGTTTTTTATTTTTAAAAAAGGAGTGAGTTGTTTTGGAAGATGTAGTAAAAATCACATTTCCAGATGGGGCAGTAAAGGAGTTTCCAAAAGGAGTAACAACGGAGGATATTGCAGCATCCATTAGCCCAGGCTTGAAGAAAAAGGCGATTGCAGGAAAGCTAAATGAGCGCATGATCGATTTACGCACACCGATTGAAGAAGATGGCGCCATTTCAATTATTACACAAGATATGCCAGAGGCGCTTGACATTTTGCGTCATAGCACAGCGCACTTAATGGCGCAAGCGGTGAAACGACTATATAAAAATGTAAAACTTGGCGTTGGACCTGTTATCGAAAATGGTTTTTACTATGATATTGATGTCGATGTCCCAATTACAGCAGAAGACTTACCAAAAATCGAACAAGAAATGAAAAAAATTGTAAAAGAAAACTTAGACATCGTTCGTAAAGAAGTAAGCCGTGAAGAAGCAATTCGTCGCTATGAAGAAATTGGCGATCCGTTAAAAATTGAACTGATTAACGATATTCCAGAAGGAGAAGTTGTCTCTATCTACGAACAAGGCGAATTTTTTGATCTTTGTCGCGGGGTGCACGTGCCGTCCACAGGAAAAATAAAAGAGTTCAAACTGTTAAGTGTAGCAGGCGCGTACTGGCGTGGCGATAGTAAAAATAAAATGTTGCAACGCATTTACGGAACAGCCTTTTTCAAAAAAGAAGACTTAGACGAATATTTACGTCTTTTACAAGAAGCAAAAGAGCGCGATCATCGGAAGCTCGGAAAAGAACTTGATTTATTTATGACATCACAAAAAGTTGGACAAGGATTGCCACTTTGGCTTCCAAAAGGTGCGACGATTCGGAGAACGATCGAACGTTACATCGTTGATAAAGAGCTATCCCTCGGTTATCAGCACGTATATACACCGGTGCTTGGTAGCGTGGAATTATATAAAACGTCTGGCCATTGGGATCATTATAAGGATGGCATGTTCCCACCGATGGAGATGGATAATGAGCAGCTCGTATTACGCCCAATGAACTGTCCACATCATATGATGGTATATAAACATAAAATTCATAGCTATCGCGAGTTACCAATTCGTATCGCGGAGCTCGGTACGATGCACCGTTACGAAATGTCAGGAGCGCTTACAGGCTTGCAACGGGTGCGTGGCATGACATTGAATGATGCACATATTTTCGTGCGCCCAGATCAAATTAAAGATGAGTTTAAGCGCGTCGTGAATTTAATTTTAGACGTATATAAAGACTTTGGTTTAACAGACTATTCATTCCGTCTATCGTATCGCGATCCGCAAGATAAAGAAAAATATTATGATGACGATGCGATGTGGGAAAAAGCACAAAGCATGCTAAAAGAGGCAATGGACGAGCTTGGGCTTGACTATTACGAAGCGGAAGGTGAAGCGGCGTTTTACGGTCCAAAGTTAGATGTTCAAGTGCGTACGGCGCTAGGAAAAGACGAGACGTTATCGACTGTTCAGCTTGACTTCTTGTTGCCGGAACGTTTTGATTTAACATATATCGGTGAAGACGGAAAACCGCATCGTCCTGTTGTCATCCATCGCGGTGTCGTATCGACGATGGAACGCTTCGTTGCCTTTTTAATTGAAGAGTACAAAGGAGCGTTCCCAACATGGCTAGCACCTGTACAAGTACAAGTGATTCCAGTCGCTCCATCTATCCATATGGACTATGCGTATGAGGTGAAGCATGCGCTACAAGCTGCAGGTATTCGTGTTGAAGTCGATGAGCGTGAAGAAAAAATCGGCTATAAAATTCGTGAAGCGCAAATGCAAAAAATCCCGTACATGCTCGTTGTTGGGGATAACGAAGTAAGTGAAAGAGCGGTAAACGTGCGAAAATACGGGGAACAAAAGAGCGAAACGATGCCGCTTGATGCGTTTGTTGATTTCATCGCAAAAGAAACGCATAAATAAATAGTTGCAATTTTTTTCGATGTTTGTTATAGTGTTACTTGTTGTGAGAAACGAACGTTAGTTGACAATGTATTCCCGTTTATGGTATATATGTTAGAGTAAAAATAAATACTTGTTTGACACAAGCAGAAGCACCCGCTTCTCACCTGATGGACGCCGTAAGGCTGTTAACAGGTTCATGACAAAACAAATGTTGTGAGTGAGACGTGTGGGTGTATTGTGCCCACACGTTTTTTGTTGTGTGCGTTCTGCTTTAACAAACAAGTTTGAAAAAACCGTGGAGGTGGCTAGTTATTAGCAAAGATTTTATTATTAATGAAAACATTCGGGCACGTGAAGTTCGTTTAGTCGATCCAAACGGCGAGCAGCTTGGGATTAAGACGAAACAAGAAGCGTTAGAAATTGCAGCGCGTTTAAACTTAGACTTAGTGATGGTTGCACCAAATGCGAAACCGCCAGTATGCCGCATTATGGATTACGGTAAATTCCGTTTCGAGCAACAGAAGAAAGAAAAAGAAGCGCGCAAAAAGCAAAAAGTAATCAACGTGAAAGAAATTCGTTTAAGCCCAACGATCGAAGAACATGACTTCAACACAAAATTGCGCAACGCGCGGAAGTTCCTTGAAAAAGGAGATAAAGTGAAAGCGACAATTCGCTTTAAAGGACGTGCGATTACGCATAAAGAAATTGGTCAGCGTGTGCTTGATCGATTTGCTGAAGCGTGCGCGGATATTGGTACGGTTGAGACGGCTCCAAAAATGGATGGCCGCAGCATGTTTTTAGTGCTAGCACCGAAAAACGACAAATAACAAAAGGGAGGAACACCTTATGCCAAAAATGAAAACTCACAAAGGCTCAGCGAAGCGTTTCAAAAAGACAGGAACAGGTCAATTAAAACGTTCACACGCATTCACTAGCCACTTATTCGCAAATAAAACACAAAAACAAAAACGTAAACTTCGCAAAGCAACACTTGTATCAAAAGGCGATTTCAAACGCATTCGTCAATTGTTAGATAACGTAAAATAATTTTAGGAGGGAAATGTTATGCCACGTGTAAAAGGCGGTACAGTCACACGCAGACGTCGTAAAAAAATTCTTAAACTAGCAAAAGGATATTTCGGTTCAAAACATCGTTTATATAAAGTAGCAAACCAACAAGTGATGAAATCGTTAATGTACGCGTATCGCGATCGTCGCCAACGCAAACGCGATTTCCGTAAACTTTGGATTACGCGCATTAACGCTGCAGCGCGCATGAACGGTCTTTCTTACAGCCGTTTAATGCACGGATTAAAGCTTGCAGGAATCGAAGTAAACCGCAAAATGCTTGCTGATTTAGCAGTAAACGATGCAGCAGCATTCACACAACTTGCAAACATCGCAAAAGAAAACTTAAACAAGTAATAAAAGAAATGACCATTCTCCCTTGAGGGGATGGTCATTTTTTATAAGAGGGGGAGAAAAAATGGATATAAAAAAATTATTTTCTATGCAACGACAATTAGATGAGCGAATTGAGACGGAGCGCGGATTGCGCGGTGAACGTTTAGTTGAACGGAAATTGTTAGCTCTTCTTGTTGAAATCGGGGAACTTGCGAATGAAACGCGTTGCTTCAAGTTTTGGAGTTCAAAGCCACCAGCAGCAGTCGAAACGATTTTAGAAGAATATGTCGACGGTCTTCATTTTATTTTATCGCTCGGACTAGACCTTTCTCTTGATAAGCATGTTCAATGGCCAAACGTTGAAGAAAGCGAACCGCTTGTTGATCAATTTTTACGCGTATTTGAGGCGGTTCACGCGTTTCGGATGAAGTTAGACATCGAGGCATATAACCAATTAGTATATGCGTACGCTAAGCTCGGTCATGCGCTTCAATTCACTGCTGAGCAAATCGAACGAGCGTATGTCGCAAAAAACGAAGTGAATCATGAACGGCAAAGTCACAATTATTAACAACTGTCAAAATGTTTAGTATAATGAATGTTGTACATAGAGAGGAGTGACATACGTGAAAAAATTAGATGAAACGTTAACGATGTTGAAAGCGTTAACGGATGCGAAAGGTGTTCCAGGGAATGAGCGAGAAGTGCGCGAAGTAATGAAGTCGTACATCGCTCCGTATGCGGATGAAGTGACGACTGATCGTCTTGGGAGCCTCATTGCGAAAAAAGTAGGAAAAGAAAATGGACCAAAAGTGATGATTGCCGGTCATTTAGATGAAGTAGGCTTTATGGTGACGC
Source organism: Anoxybacillus kestanbolensis (assembly GCF_001996285.1). Lineage (NCBI taxonomy): Bacteria > Bacillati > Bacillota > Bacilli > Caryophanales > Anoxybacillaceae > Anoxybacillus > Anoxybacillus kestanbolensis. The sequence goes on from NZ_MQAD01000013.1 coordinate 137,717, forward strand.
AAATTGATGAAAAAGGTTTTATTCGCTTCCAACCGCTCGGTGGCTGGTGGGGGCAAGTCATGCTTGCTCAGCGCGTGACGATCGTGACGAAAAAAGGCGACATTACAGGTGTTATCGGATCGAAGCCGCCACATATTTTACCTGTAGAAGCAAGAAGAAAGCCTGTTGAAATAAAAGATATGTTTATTGACATCGGAGCTTCGAGCCGTGACGAAGCAGTCGAGTGGGGGGTGCGCCCTGGCGATGCGATTGTACCATATTTTGAATTTACGGTTATGAACAATGAAAAAATGTTGCTTGCGAAAGCATGGGATAACCGCATCGGTTGCGCAGTTGCTATTGATGTGTTGAAACAATTAAAAGACGTTGAGCATCCAAACGTCGTATACGGCGTCGGAACCGTACAAGAAGAAGTAGGCTTGCGCGGGGCGCGAACATCCGCTTTTGCGATTGAACCAGATATTGCGTTTGCGGTAGACGTCGGCATCGCTGGCGACACACCAGGTGTATCAGAAAAAGATGCTATGGGGAAACTTGGCGGGGGCCCACATATCGTCTTATACGATGCAACGCTCGTTTCTCATAAAGGATTGCGTGAATTTGTCATTAGTGTCGCAGAAGAAATGAACATTCCATACCGTTTTGACGCGATGCCAGGTGGTGGAACAGATGCTGGTGCGATCCATATGACGATGCGCGGCGTTCCAGCGTTAACGATCTCTATCCCAACGCGTTACATTCACTCTCATGCTGCGCTTCTTCATCGTGATGACTACGAACAAACGGTAAAACTATTAGTCGAAGTCATTAAGCGTCTGGATGAAGAAAAAGTGAAAGAAATTACGTTTGATTAAGAGAAGCCGACTCGAATAGGGTCGGTTTTTTGTGTTTTTTTCAGAAAATTTTTATTGACTAAAATAAAAAAATTTACTAAAATTTTTACTAGTAGACGAAAACGCTTACTAAAATAAAACTTAGTTCTAGGGGGAGATAATCATGGAAAAGAAAAGGTTAATTGTGTTTGGAAATTTAATTGTTTCTATGATTTTATTTTTTTTGGTTGGATGTAAGGCGGAGGAGGTAGATGAAAAAGATAGTTCGAGTGGAAAAGTAAAAATCGAATTTTTCCATTACAAATCTGAAGCGAAAGATACGTTTGATAAATTAATTGCCAAATTTGAAAAAGAAAACCCAAATATCGACGTTGTTAACGCCAATCCGCCAGATGCTGAAACGGTTTTGAAAACTCGCGTTGCTAAGCGGGATATTCCAGATATCGTCGCTATTGGAGCAAACTCTACATTCGCTGAACTGTCCAAAGCAGGTGTATTTGTCGATGTAACGAACGCACCAGAACTTGATTCCATTCAACCTGCTTATATTGATATGTTACGCGATGTTACTGGATTAGAAAAAGTATACGCCATTCCATATGCAGCCAATGCAGATGGAATTATTTATAATAAAACGATATTTAACGAACTTGGTTTAACGGTTCCAAAAACATGGGACGAACTAATCGCTGTAGCTGAAAAAGTGAAAGCAGCTGGTAAAACGCCATTCTATTTCACATTCAAAGATGCTTGGACTACCTTGCCAGCCTATAATGCACTCGCTGCCAACACGCAAGGAGAGAACTTCTTCGATCAGTTGAATGATGGAAAAACAACTTTCCAAAAAGGATATAAAGAAGCAACTGAAAAATTTGTCCAATTACTAGAATATGGTCATAAAGATAACTTTGGCAAAGGTTATGCAGATGGGAACGTCGCTTTTGCCAAAGGTGAATCAGCGATGTACTTACAAGGAATTTGGGCTATACCGGAAATCCGAAAAGCAAATCCTGATATTGAACTAGGCGTCTTCCCTTATCCAGCTACAAATGATCCTGAAAATACGAAACTCGTTTCTGGTGTCGATTTACTTTTAGCTATTTCTAAAACGTCAAAACATACAGAAGAAGCAAGAAAATTTGTAAACTTCTTACTTGATCCGGAAAATGCAAAATTTTACTTAAGCGAACAAAATGCATTCTCTGCCATTAAAGGTATTACACAAGACGATCCTGCTTTAGATGGATTGAAAGAAAGTTTTGAAAAAGGAGCTCTCGTTGACTTCCCAGACCACTATATCCCACTTGCAGTCGGTTTAGAAAAACTTTTACAACAGCTTACGCATGATAAGGATGTAGAAGAATTCCTTAAAAACTTAGACGCCGAGTGGGAAAAAGTACAGGGTCGTAAATAAACGCATTTTGAGAGGGGATTAGGATTCATCCTAATTTCCTCTTCCCCTACATGAGGAGGAAGCCATATGAAGAAGAGGGATCTCGCACTTTCAACAAACAAACATATTCCTTTACCTGTAAAAAGCATGAAAAAGCCGAAAAATATTGTGATTTATCTTATGACGATACCCGCTGTTGTTCTATTTGCAACATTTCACACATTCCCAGCTATTCAAGGAATTTTCTACTCGTTTACAAACTGGGATGGCTTAAGTTTTGATTACGATTTTGTAGGATTAAAAAATTATTACTATTTATTTCAAGACGAAAATGTGCTCAACTCTTATCTTTTTACGTTTAAGTTTGCTTTTGTTTCAACTATTTTAGTAAATGTGTTAAGCCTATTAATCGCGATGGGGCTCAATGCAAATATTAAGTTTAAAAACTTTTTTAAGGCTGTCTACTTTCTGCCAAATATTTTAAGCGTCCTCATTGTTGGTTATATTTTTAACTACTTATTCGCCAATGTTATTCCTTTATTAGGAGAAAAATTAGGAATCGACTTTTTATCTACCAATATTTTAGGAAAAGAAAAATGGGCTTGGATCGGAATCGTCATTGTCGCTGTTTGGCAAGCTTGTGCGTTTAATACCATTTTATATCTAGCAGGCTTACAAACGGTTCCTGCAGAGTTGTATGAGGCTGCAAGTATTGATGGCGCTAATAAATGGCAAAGTTTTTGGCATATTACATTTCCAATGATAGCCCCTTTCTTCACAATTAATATGGTTTTAGCTATGAAAAACTTTTTGATGGTCTTTGACCACGTTGTAGCTCTTACTGGCGGCGGACCTGGCCGATCAACTGAATCGATTTCGCTTTTAATTTATAATGGCGGATTCCGAGGCGGTGAATTCGCTTACCAATCTGCAAACGCTGTCATCTATTTCATTGCCATTATGGTCGTATCGTTATTGCAAATTAAATTTCTACAAAAACGGGAAGTGGATATGTAATGAAAAAGAAAACAAATTGGTTCGTCATATGTTTAATCGCCATCGGGTCATTGTTCATTTTGTTTCCTTTGTATATGGCCATTTCAATCGCTTTAAAAACACCAGAAGAGTTAGCACATTCCGTCTTTTCGCTGCCAACCGGACTACACTTTGAAAACTTTACAAAAGCAATCGAAGCAACGAACTTTTTTCAAGCATTTAAAAATAGTGCGTTTATTACCATTACCACTGTCATTTTTACCATTTTAACAAACTCGATGGTGGCCTACGCCATCGCTCGAAACATGCATCGCAGATTTTTCAGAATCTTGTATTACTACTTTGTCAGCGCATTATTCATCCCGTTTCCGATCATTATGTTACCGATCGTCAAGCAAACATCTGCGTTCGGTATGAATAATCCAAGCGGTTTAATTTTTCTTTATATCGTTTATGGAATTGCCTTTAACATTTTTATCTATGTCGGATACATTCGTTCCATTCCAAAAGAACTCGAAGAAGCTGCCATCGTGGATGGATGCAGTACGTGGGGCGTTTTTTGGAAAATTGTCTTTCCGCTTCTAGCACCAATTAACGCAACCATCGGTATTCTTACTTGTCTATGGGCATGGAACGACTTTTTATTGCCTTTAGTCGTATTAAGCGACCAAGACGATATGACTTTACCATTAGTCCAATACGTGTTTCAGTCTGAATTTGGCACAGATTATAACTTGGCATTCGCCTCCTACTTAATGGCTCTTTCACCGATGATTATCGTTTACTTGTTTGCGCAAAAATGGATTATCAGCGGAGTAACAAGAGGCGCAATTAAATAAAAAATAACGGGGGATTACCATGGCGATTACGTTCGATTCTATAAACAAAACATTTCATTTACAAGCAAAAGACACAAGCTATGTTATGCAAATTTTCCGCGACGGGTATTTAGCCCATCTTTATTTCGGGAAAAAAGTTCGCAACTATCATCATTCGAATAAATTACAGTTTTTAGATCGAGGATTTTCTCCTAATCCTGACCCATCTGATCGAACATTTTCATTAGATACATTGCCGCAAGAATATCCAGCATACGGCAATACAGACTTTCGCACACCGGCTTATCAAATACAACTTGAAAATGGGTCTACCGTATCGGATTTGCGTTATAAAACATATAAAATCTACAAAGGCAAGCCGAAATTAAATGGATTGCCAGCGACTTATGTCGAAACAGAAGATGAAGCGGAGACGCTGGAAATCGAGTTAGAGGATGATATCACCAAGCTAAAAGTAATCCTTTCTTATACCGTATTTGAACATTTCAATGCGATTACACGTTCCGTTCGCTTTGAAAATCAAGGTTCAGAAAATATAAAAATTTTACGTGCGTTAAGCATGAATATCGATTTTCGCGATGCGAACTTCGATTTTCTGCATCTTTCAGGCGCACATTGTCGAGAGAGATATATGGAAAGAAAACCACTTTTTGTAGGTACTCAATCGATCGAAAGCCGAAGAGGGGCAAGCAGTCATCAACAAAACCCATTCATCGCGCTGTTAAGAAAAAATGCCAATGAAGACGAAGGCGAAGTATTTGGCTTTAGCCTCGTGTACAGCGGCAATTTCCTTGCTCAAGTGGAAGTTGATCAATTTCACACAGCACGTGTGTCGCTAGGAATTAATCCGTTTGATTTTACTTGGCTATTAGAGCCTGGCGAAGCGTTTCAAACACCGGAAGTGGTGATGGTCTATTCCGATCAAGGACTAAACGGGATGTCGCAAACGTTTCATCGACTATACCGAACTCGTTTAGCCCGCGGACCATTCCGATACAAAGAACGTCCAATTCTTATTAACAACTGGGAAGCTACCTATTTTGATTTTAACGAAGAGAAAATTTTGGAAATTGCGAAAGCAGGTAAAGAATTAGGAATCGAGTTATTTGTATTAGATGACGGTTGGTTTGGTAAACGGGACGATGATAAAAGCTCTTTAGGAGATTGGTTCGTTGACAAAAGGAAGCTTCCAAATGGATTAGCAGGACTAGCTACAAAAATCCGAGAGATGGGAATGCAGTTTGGACTATGGGTTGAACCGGAGATGATTTCGGTCGATAGCGATTTATATCGCAAGCATCCAGACTGGTGCCTCCATGTTCCAAAACGGCCGCGTTCAGAAGGACGTAATCAGCTTATTTTAGATTACTCACGTAAAGAAGTGTGTGATTACATCATCAAAGTAATGTCCGATATTTTATCAAGCGCCCCCGTTTCCTATGTGAAATGGGATATGAATCGTCACATGACCGAAATCGGATCTGCTGCCTTGCCGCCAGAAAGACAAAGAGAAACAGCCCACCGTTATATGTTAGGGTTGTATCGCGTAATGGAGGAAATCACCTCCAAGTTTCCGCACGTTTTATTTGAAAGTTGTTCAGGTGGAGGCGGGCGTTTTGATCCAGGGATTCTTTATTACATGCCGCAAACGTGGACGAGCGACAATACAGATGCGATCTCTCGTTTAAAAATTCAATACGGCACAAGTATCGTTTATCCAATCAGCGCAATGGGAGCGCATGTGTCAGCAGTTCCAAACCATCAAGTTCATCGCATCACTTCACTGGATATTCGCGGGCGTGTGGCGATGTCAGGAAACTTTGGCTATGAACTCGATTTAACTAAATTAACCGATGAAGAGAAGGAAAAAGTAAAAGATCAAGTGGTTTTTTATAAAGAAATTCGCCGTTTGGTGCAATATGGAAACTTTTATCGAATCCTAAGCCCATTTGAAGGAAATGAAACGGCGTGGATGTTCGTTTCAGAAGACCAATCCGAAGCGTTTGTCGCTTACTTTAGAGTATTAGCGGAGGCGAATGCACCGCTTTCCTCAGTTCGTCTAAAAGGATTGGATCCGAATAAACAATATTATTTAATTGGGAAAGGAGAGGTATATGGTGGCGATGAGTTAATGTATGTAGGATTGAATGTTCCATATCTTAAAGGGGATTTTGTAAGTTTTATGTGGATATTAAAAGAATGGAAAAGTATTTCCGATTCTTGTAATTAAGGTACTATTCACTTAAATGCTATACACATCCAAATTGATACTTTAACCTCTAGTTTACACAGCATACACGATGTGGTGTAACACCTCATCTGGGTATTGTAAGATTATTGTCCAAATCGATTGATGGACTGTGTAATGTCGTTTTGATCTTTATGCAAGACGTTGGCAATCACCTCTCTCCTTCAGAAGATGCGCCGTCATGCGTTTTGACAGTTTGTTTAATAGCGAATAGAAATGTATGCCCTTGCTCCATGAACCCTTTTCAATCACTTAAATGATGGGCATGACGAAGCGCATGAAATGCTTGTGGGAATGTATGATACGTATCGAACGTATCATACATTATCGTTCCTTTATATTGTGGGAAAATCCCGATGGCATTGGTTACTTTTTCCCACGAGAAACATGAGGAGCAAGATATGTATATGTTGATGTACGTGCCATATGCCCCATGCAAGCTTGTCATCGATGTGCAAGCTCGTTTCACCGACATACAAGATGTCGGGGGTAATGATGTTCATATTGGATTGAAGGGATTTATGTATGTACGAACGGGTGCTCTTGTATTTTTCGAGTGTTGATATAATTCTCCAAATCATATTACTTAAACGCTTTTAAGCGATCCATTGAATGTTGTGCAAATAAGTGACAAGTACAGCGAGTCGTGAACCATATTGCACATGGTTCGTTACATGTGGTTTCGAGTTGTGTCACTTTGATCGTTACAGGAGGAAGACTGAATAATTGACGGACATCGACTTTGAATAGTTTGACTTCACTCAAAGAATCCCCTCAATCCTTGGCACGTATTTACATGATGAACGATGCGATGATGTAGATGCTCGACCTGACGAAGCGTCGTTCTACCATGTCCTTTTTATACGTTCGGCTTTTCACTAGATGGCTGGCAATAAGAAAGAATATTTGTTAGGAAAATAGTGGTGATACAAAGATAGATGATTATCGGAGCGATTTTTTGGTACGTGCTTCAAATTCTTGAGTGTGATACTTCAATTGTTCACTTTCTTTGCGTAGTTGTTTGATTTCTGTCAAAAGCTGATCGATCACTTGTTGTTGGTGAGCAATTAGATGCTTTTGTTGTTGGATTTTGCATATTAAACTCTCTGTTATAAATATAGCTTGTTGTACCGTCAACATTCGATTCATCTCCTTGTCTACTATTATTCACAGGATAGACAAGCAAAACAAAAACTATTCCGTTCACTTTATAATGCCGCTGAATAGTTGCAAATGAAGAATGTTAAAACCAATAAATTTAAGCAAAGTGGTGTTCTAGAATGATTGAACAATTAAAAAATGAATATATAAAAGTGTTTCAAAGCCGATATAACAAACCTTTCACTTTCTTCGCCCCTGGTCGCGTCAATTTAATCGGTGAACATACTGATTATAACGGAGGATATGTGTTGCCGTGTTCATTGCATATCGGAACGTATGCGGTTGCTCGATTAAATGATGAGGGGATTATTCGATTGTATTCGAAAAATTTTCATGAAGATGGAATTGTCTCCGTCACAAAAGATGAACTTGCATATGACGAACGTCATGGATGGGCGAATTATCCAAAGGGAATCATTCGAGCGCTTATGCCGAGAGATGCACAAAATGGGATTGACGTCTTATACTATGGCAATATTCCGAATGGGGCAGGCTTGTCTTCGTCCGCGTCGATTGAGCTCGTTACTGCTGTCATGTTAAACGAGTTGTTTCGACTTCATATCGAGATGCTGGAATTAGTAAAAATTAGTAAAAAGGTTGAAAATGAATATATCGGTGTGAACTGCGGGATTATGGATCAATTTGCGGTTGGAATGGGGAAAGCAGAGCATGCGCTACTACTCGATTGCCAAACGCTTCAATACGAATATTTGCCACTTTCTTTGGAAGATTGCTCGATCGTCATTGCCAATACAAATAAAAAGCGCGGATTAGCGGATTCAGCATATAACGAACGCCGTACGACATGTGAACAGGCGCTTGTGAAATTACAACATTATGTACGTATCCATTCACTTGGAGATTTAACGACCGAGCAGTTTCACCAATATGCGCACGTTTTGTCACCGATAGAACAAAAGCGAGTGCGTCATGTCGTTTCAGAAAATGAACGAACGAAGCAAGCGGCTCTTGTTTTGCGCCAAGGGGATTTGCATACGTTTGGACAATTAATGCGCCAATCACATGAATCGTTGCGTGATGATTATGAAGTGACCGGGAAAGAATTAGATACGCTTGTTGAAGCAGCATGGAAACATAAAGGGACGATTGGGGCACGTATGACGGGAGCTGGCTTTGGTGGTTGTACTGTAAATATTGTAAAGGACGATCATATTCCATCGTTTATCGAGGAAGTTGGTCGAGTGTATGAAATGGAAGTCGGTTATGCGCCAAGTTTTTACGTAGCGAAAATTGGTGGTGGGGCCAAACAGCTTACAAAAGAAGGAGAGAGCTTGTAATGATTCTTGTTTGTGGTGGGGCAGGCTACATTGGAAGTCATGCGGTGTATCGTTTTATTGAAAAAGGGGAACAAGTCGTTGTCGTTGACAATTTACAAACGGGACATCGAAAAGCTGTTCACCCAGATGCGCTGTTTTACGAGGGAGATATTCGTGATCGTCACTTTTTAAGCGACATATTTAAAAAGCATGAAATAGATACAGTGGTTCACTTTGCGGCTCATTCTCTTGTTGGAGAAAGCGTGAAAGCTCCATTAGCGTATTACAACAACAATGTTTATGGAACAGAAGTGTTACTTGATGTGATAAATGAACATGGTGTAAAACAAATTGTTTTCTCATCAACGGCTGCTGTATATGGAGAACCAAAACAAATTCCGATTCAAGAGGCAGATGAAACAAATCCTGAAAGTCCATACGGTGAAACAAAACTAGCGATGGAAAAAATGATGAAATGGGTGAACATGGCACACGGTATTCGTTATATTTCTTTACGATATTTTAATGTTGCTGGGGCGTATGGAACAATAATTGGCGAAGATCATCGTCCGGAGACCCATTTAATTCCGCTTATTTTACAAGTACCGTTACGGAAACGAGAAGAGATTCATATTTTTGGAGATGATTACGACACGCATGATGGTACGTGCATTCGTGACTACATTCATGTGTTAGATTTAGTAGATGCCCACATGTTAGCGGTAGAAAAACTAAGAAACGGTGGAGAAAGTAACATATACAATTTAGGAAATGGCAACGGATTTTCTGTCAAAGAAGTCGTGGAAGCAGCACGGCGTGTCACAGGACATCCGATTCCTACAAAAATTGTACCAAGACGACCTGGAGATCCCGCACGTTTAGTTGCTTCATCGGAAAAAGCAAAACGCGAACTCGGCTGGCAGCCGAAATACACAGCGATTGAGGAAATTGTTGCTTCCGCATGGGAGTGGCATGAAGCGAATCCGAACGGATATGAAGAGGTGTAAGCGATGGTAAACATTTATGAAGAAATTGAAGCGCTTATTCAATATGCGCTCCATCATCGTTTAATTGAACAAGAAGATGTCATTTATACACGCAATCGTATATTAGCCTTGTTAAAGTTGGACGAATGGCAACAAGTTAACGTGATGCCTTCCTCGGATCGCCCACTCGTTTCCATTTTACAACGCATAATCCATTGGGCTGAAGCGCATGGACGATTTGCTGGAAAGACAGTAACCGAACGTGATTTATTTGATACAGAAATGATGAATTGTTTTGTGGCACGTCCGTCTACAATCATTCAAACATTTTATGAAAAATACAAACGCAATAAGCAAGAAGCAACAACTTGGTTTTATAAGCTTAGTCAAGCATCCAATTACATTCGCGTAGACCGGGTGATGAAAAATAGACAATGGAAAGCGCGTACGAAATACGGAGATATGGATATTACAATCAATTTATCTAAACCCGAAAAAGATCCTCGCGATATTGCGCGCATGAAGGAAACAAAAGAGCAACATTATCCTCCTTGCTTGCTATGTATTGAAAATGAAGGGTATGCAGGGACCATTCGTCATCCTGCCCGAGCGAACCATCGGATTATTCCTGTTGAGTTATGTGGGGAACGTTGGTTTTTTCAATATTCACCTTACGTTTATTACAACGAACATTGCATCGTACTGCGTGATAAGCATGTGCCAATGAAAATGGAAAGAAAAACGTTTGAACGGTTGCTTGATTTTGTCGATCAATTTCCGCATTACTTTATCGGCTCCAATGCTGATTTACCTATTGTAGGAGGATCGATTTTATCGCACGATCATTTTCAAGGTGGAAAATATACATTTGCGATTGAAAAAGCTTCACCAGATTTTACGTTTACATTACAAGCTTACCCAAACGTACAAATGAGCATCATTCGTTGGCCAATGTCAGTCATACGTGTACGCGGGGCAAAACAAGATGTGTTAGAAGTGAGTGATTTTATCTATAGAGAGTGGCAAACGTATAGCGATCCGAAAGTAGGTATATATGCACAAACAAATGGTGTACCGCATAATACAGTCACACCAATTGCTCGTAGACGAGAGGAATTATACGAGATGGATATCGTGTTAAGAAACAATCGTACATCAGAGAAATATCCGTACGGTATTTTTCATCCGCATGAGGAATTGCACCATATTAAAAAGGAAAATATCGGTTTAATTGAAGTCATGGGGTTAGCGGTATTGCCTAGTCGATTAGCGGATGAATTAGAGAGTGTAGCGATATATATGACAAACAAAACGCCGAAAGAACAATGGGAACCGACATTATTGAAGCATTGGGAATGGGTGCAGGACATGATGGAAAGAAACCTTGTCATCAATGACGTGCATGAGCTATTAAAAGAAGAAGTAGGAAAACGATTCGAACAAGTGCTTGAACATGCAGGTGTATTTAAACGAACGGAAGAAGGAAAGGAAGCGTTTCATCGTTTTATTCGTCATATGCAAGAACGAAATAACTAAAGACGGAGGAGAAAACATGTATGTAGGAGTGGACTACTATCCAGAATATTGGCCAAAAGAAATGATCGATGAAGATATTCAAGGAATTAAAGCGCTTGGGGCTAACATCGTTCGCATCGGAGAATTTTCTTGGCATTTAATGGAGAGAACAGAAGGGAATATTGACTTTTCTTTTTTTGATGAAGTAGTTAAAAAGTTGAAAGAAAACGGACTTTCGATCATGTTTGGTACGCCGACCGCAACGTTTCCAGCATGGTTAGCAAAAAAGCACCCAGATATTTTATCGAAAGACGAATATGGACGTACACGTGTATTTGGGGGGCGACGACAATATTGTTTTAACTCGAAAACATATCGCTCATATGCAGCCAATATAACGGAACAACTTGTTAAACATTACAAAGATGAGGAAGCGATCGTTGCTTGGCAAATTGATAATGAATTCGGACATGAAGGAAGCGATATGTGTTATTGTGAGCAGTGCCATCGTGAGTTTCAACAATTTTTGCAAGAGAAGTATAAACAAATTGACGCATTGAATGAAGCGTATGGAACAATTTTTTGGGGACAGACGTATAACGATTTTTCAGAAATTCCGATACCAACGAAAACCATTACAACGCATAATCCATCTTTGCAGTTAGATTGGGCTCGCTTTCGTTCGTTTTCTGTCAATCGTTTCGCTCATGAGATGACAAACATCGTGAAAAAATATAAAGGTTCGCATCAACAAGTCACGACGAACGTATCTGGTGGTTTTTTTAATAAATGGTTTGATCATGAAGAAAATGTACGCGACATGGATTTTGTATCGTACGATAACTATCCGGTATGGGGGGGACTAGATGAACCGATTTCTCCTGCGGCGATTGCGATGAGTCATGATTTTAATCGCGGGTTGCTTGGGAAAAATTATTGGATTGTCGAAGAGTTAATGGGAGCTCAAGGGCATGAGATGATCGGATATTTACCGCGGCCGAATCAAGCAAAAATGTGGTCGTATCAAGCGTTCGCGCATGGATGTACGAATATGTTATATTTTAGTTGGCGCGGAATGGATCGAGGAGCTGAACAATTTTGTTACGGAATTGTAGACCATAGCAATATACGCGGAAGAAAGTACAAGGAAGTGCAATCTGTTTTTTCACATATTCCGACATTTGAACACGTATTGCAGTCACCGATTCAAGCAGATATTGCGGTTTTGTATGATTACGACAATATTTGGTCGTGGCGTTTTCAGCCACAAAGTAAAGCGTTTGATTTTACAACGGAGCTTCTTCGGTTGTATGAGCCGTTTTATCGTTTAAATACAACTATCGATGTCATTCCTGTGTCACGCGAGTTTTCAACATATAAGGTACTCATCGTTCCCGTATTACAAATCATTGACGAACAATTAGCAGAAAAATTGAAAACGTTTGCTCGGTCTGGTGGAACGATTATTTTTTCTTTCCGAACCGGATTAAAAAACAAACAAAATAACATTCATTTCAAACATGTATTACCTGCGCACGTGAGCGACCTTGTCGGTGCGCATATTCACGAAGTAGAATCGCTTGCATATCGTCATGTTCCAATCATCGGTGAAGGACGATGGCAAGGTAGAAAGGCGATGTGTTCTGTGTGGCGCGATTTGCTTGAACCAACAACGGCTACTGTGTTATATCGATATGATGATCCATTTTATCCGCTCGCCGCGATAACTGAAAATGAATATGGTGATGGGAACGTTTATTATATTGGTGGGGGCATAGATGACGATGTGCTGAATGACCTTGCAAAGGAAATTGTGCAAAAACATCACATATGGCATGTAGAAAGCGACGAAGGTATTGAAGTATATCGACGTGTATGTGAAGATGGAGAGTATATGTTCGTCCTCAATCATACAGATCAAGAAAAACAATTTCGCGACTTGATCCTCAAACCGTACGATAGTCAAATCATTAAAATTTAGCATAAATAAAGGGGGGACATCGATGGCTACATTGAAAGAAATTGCTGAGAAAGCAGGGGTTTCGGTCGCCACTGTATCGCGCGTACTAAACTACGATACAACGTTATCTGTCACGGATGAAACGAAAAAGCGCATTTTTGAAATTGCCCAAGAGCTGAACTATAAAACGCCTAGAGAACGCAGTCAAATGAGTGCAAAAGACCGACTTCGCTTTGGGGTGGTGAACTGGTATTCGGAATCTCAAGAACTTGACGATCCATACTACATGGCTGTGCGCCTTGGTGTTGAAAAGGAATGTTTTCGCCGCCAAATTGAGTTAGTCAAGTTATTTAAAAAAGAAGGCTCGTATGAATCGGAGTGGTTGACAGGGTTAGATGGGATTATAGCGGTCGGGAAGTTTGGAAAAAGGGAAATTGACTTGTTTGCATCTGTTACCGACCATATCGTTTTTGTTGATTATTCGCCTGATGAAGATCGCTTTGATTCTGTCGTTGTCGATTTTCGAAAAGCGACAGCTCGCGTTCTTCAATATTTAATTGATCTCGGTCATAAACATATTGGATATATTGGCGGACGCGAATATGTTGATGACGGTCATTTAATTCAAGATGAGCGTGAACGTACATTTTACGAATATTTATATTTGCGAGGCATGTTCATTCCCGAATATGTTTTCACCGGGCGTTTTATTGCAGAAGATGGATATATGTTAATGAAACAAGCACTTCAGCTGCCGAATCGGCCAACTGCGTTTTTTATCGCAAGCGATTCGATGGCGATTGGAGCGTTGCGGGCGCTACATGAAGCTGGAATTGATGTGCCAAATGAAGTGGCCATCGTAGGCTTTAACGATCTTCCTACATCGAAATTTGTTCAACCACCGTTATCTACCGTGCAAGTTTATACCGAATTTATGGGAGAAACAGCAGTTGAATTGCTTGTTGAACAAATTCAGACGAAAAGGGAAATTCCGAAAAAAATTGTTGTTCCAACGAAACTTGTCGTAAGAGAAAGCAGCTGTGCCCATACAGTAAAGAAATAGCTTCCACTTTGGTGAGAGATATTTCTTTTATGATGTTACCAAAAAGGAGAAGAAGCATGAAGCTTGTACAAGAACAACGAACAGAAATCAATGGTCAACCGATCATCGCATTTACACTTGCCAATGATCATGGAATGGAAATCACTTGTTTAAACTACGGTTGTATTATTACAAGCATACTCGTGCCTGATAAAAACGGAAACGTTGAAAATGTCGTTTTAGCATTTGATGATTTTTCTTCTTATTTGACAAACTATCCATACTTAGGAGCTGTTATCGGGAGGGTAGCTGGAAGAATAAAAAATAGTTCTTTTCAGTTAAATGGAAAAACATATAAGCTACATGCAAATGAATATAAAAACCACTTGCACGGTGGAGAAAAAGGATTCCACCACGTGATTTGGCGAGCAGTAGGATTTTCACAAAAAGAAGAAGTCGGTGTCCGTTTTTCGCATCGAAGTGTTGATGGGGAAGAAGGATATCCAGGAAATGTTGATGTTCAAGTCACATATACACTAAATAATCAAAATGAGTTCATCATTTCTTATCACGCCATTTCGGATCAGGACACTCCGTTTACATTAACAAATCATACGTATTTCAATTTAAGCGGTAACGTAAAAAGAGATATTTTGCAACACGAATTAAAAATAAAAAGCGATCGCTTTTTACCGTTGGATCATGAATTTATCCCGACTGGGGAAATAAAAGATGTAGCGGGTACATTTTTTGATTTGCGTCTAGGAAAAGTGCTAAAAGAAGTAATCGATTCAACAGATCCGCAAATTGTTTTAGTCGGGCAAGGATATGACCATCCATTTGTGTTAAATACTCATCATGATGAAGAAATTGTTTTATGTGACAGAGAAAGTGGGCGAGCACTGATTGTCGAAACAGACGAACCAGCGGTAGTCGTGTACACAGGGAACCAGCTTCCTAATGAAGAAACGATAAACGGTGTACCATCGCGAAAATATTTAGGGATTTGTTTGGAGACGCAAGCATTGCCAAATGCCGTGAATTATTCTCACTTCCCATCTTGCATATTGCGTGCAGGAGAAGTGTATTTATCAACGACAAAATATAGGTTTTGTGTTGTTGACGGAAAATAGCCTTCAATGCGAAGGCTATTTTTTTACGGCTTCTTCTAATGTTTCAAGCATCGATTGTTTTTGTTCCTCTGTTGCGTGATTCCATAACGCTTCAAATAAAACGCCAAGACCAGGTAAATATTTTTCTTCACCTTGTTGAATCGCATCGACGATCGTATGTTCTAATTGGTCTTTTGAGCTGTTTGCCACGTTTGCCATCACGGCACCACGTAAATTAAAATCCATTTGACTCACTCCATTCTTTATGTATTGCGTACGTAGTTTTTGCTATAATGGTAACTACTATTCATAAAAGAGGAGAGAGAAACATGGAAAAAGCAACATTTGCTGGCGGATGTTTTTGGTGCATGGTCACTCCGTTTGAAGAACTTGACGGTATTTATGGCATTGTTTCTGGATACACAGGCGGTCATGTGGAACATCCGACGTATGAACAAGTGAAAACAGGAACGACAGGACATTATGAAGCGGTACAAATTACGTTTGATCCCGATGTATTTCCGTACGAAAAATTGTTAGAGTTGTATTGGTGTCAAATTGATCCAACGGATGACGGGGGGCAATTTCACGACCGTGGCCCACAATATCGAACAGCGATTTTTTATCATAACGAAAGACAAAAAACATTAGCGGAGCAATCGAAAAAACAATTAGAAGAAAGCGGTCGTTTTTCTAAGCCGATTGTGACAGAAATTTTACCAGCGACAACGTTTTATCCAGCAGAAGACTATCATCAAAATTACCATAAAAAAAATCCGAAACATTATAAAGAAGACCGTGCGGCATCTGGACGTGATGAATTTATTGCGAAACATTGGGGGAACAACGAGTGAAACGAATTGAATCGCCAAAAAATGAACGAGTGAAGCAATGGAAAAAACTGCTCACGAAAAAAGAACGCGAGAAAACGGGGCTATTTTTAGTAGAAGGATTTCATTTAGTTGAAGAAGCTTTAAAAAGCAACATCGTTGAACTTCTTATTTTATCAGAAACGAAAACGATTCCGACAAGCTGGAAGGTAGATCATATTCCGATGGTGATTGTCACGGAAGCGGTGATCGGCGAATTAAGCGATACGGAAACACCGCAAGGAATTGTTGCAGTGTGCAAGCATTTGCATTGGAACGTCGATAGTGTGCAAACGGCGCTGTTCATCGACGCGGTTCAAGATCCAGGAAACTTAGGAACGATTATTCGTACCGCAGATGCTGCTGGAATAGACGCCGTTGTCGTCGGAGAAGGAAGCGTCGATATATATAACGCAAAAGTGATTCGTGCAACACAAGGTTCGTTGTTTCATTTCCCTGTGATAAAAGGAGATATTGGACAATGGATCGCCCATTTTCAAAACAGGCATATTCCGATTTATGGAACATCGCTTCAAAACGGAGTAGACTATCGATCTGTATCCCCTTCGTCATCGTTTGCATTAATCGTTGGAAACGAAGGAAGCGGTGTGAACGATAAGTGGCTACAGCAAACAACTGCCAACTTATATGTGCCGATTTACGGGAAAGCAGAATCGTTAAACGTAGCCGTTGCGACAGGAATTTTACTTTACCATTTACAGAAAAAATAAACGCAACCTTGCACGTTATTCCCCATTTGCTTATAATAAATGAAGAATTTCATCATACAAAAAACGATGATCGAGAAGAGTAGCTTGCCGATCGCCATTCAGGGAGAAAACGCCATAGACTGCGAGCGTTTTTATGGCTCAAGCAAGTGAATTCACCTCGGGAGTTGGCGCTTGGACCATTTTGCGCGTGCAAAATGTAAAGGCGTTCCGGTGTAGACCGTTATCACAATGAAGTGAGCTATGTTGATCGCATAGCTAACAAGGGTGGTACCGCGAGTGCACTCGTCCCTTATGTGAGGGGCGAGTTTTTTATTTTTTATACATAACAAGGAGGGATTTCCATATGAAGGAGCGGTTACAACAGCTTCAACAAGAAGCGCTTGAAAAAATTGAACAAGCAAACGATTTAAAAACGCTCAATGAAGTGCGTGTGGCGTATCTCGGAAAAAAAGGCCCAATTACAGAAGTGTTGCGCGGCATGGGGGCGCTGTCGCCTGAAGAGCGTCCGATCATGGGAGCGCTTGTCAACGACGTACGCGAAGCGATTCAACAAGCGTTAGAGGCAAAACAAGCAACACTTGAACAAGCAGAAGTCGAGAAAAAACTAGCGGCGGAAGCGATTGATGTGACACTTCCAGGGCGTCCGATTAGACGTGGCAATCATCATCCACTCACGCGCGTTATTGAAGAAATTGAAGATTTATTTATCGGCATGGGATATACGATTGCTGAAGGTCCAGAAGTAGAGCAAGATTATTACAACTTTGAAGCGCTCAATTTGCCAAAAGGTCATCCGGCGCGCGATATGCAAGATTCGTTCTACATCACCGAGGAGATTTTGTTGCGCACGCATACGTCACCAGTGCAAGCAAGAACGATGGAAAAACATCAAGGGCGAGGCCCTGTAAAAATCATTTGCCCGGGAAAAGTGTACCGCCGCGACAACGACGATGCAACGCATTCCCATCAATTTACGCAAATTGAAGGGCTCGTGGTGGACGAAAACATTCGCATGAGCGACCTAAAAGGAACGTTACGTGAATTTGCCCGCAAAATGTTTGGTGAAGATCGCGACATTCGCTTCCGTCCAAGCTTTTTCCCATTTACCGAACCGTCTGTTGAAGTCGACGTATCATGTTTTAATTGCGGCGGGCACGGCTGTAACGTATGTAAAGGAACAGGTTGGATTGAAATTTTAGGGGCAGGGATGGTCCATCCGAACGTGCTCGAGATGGCGGGATTTGACTCGAAAAAATATACAGGTTTTGCGTTTGGTATGGGTCCAGAGCGTATCGCAATGCTCAAATATGGCATTGATGATATTCGCCATTTTTACCAAAACGATCTTCGTTTCTTGCAACAATTTAATCGGGTGTAAAGGGAGGTTTCATGGATGTTCGTTTCATATAAATGGCTACAGGAATATGTGGATTTAACAGGCATTACCGCAAAACAATTAGCCGATCGCATTACAAAAGCAGGGATTGAAGTAGAAAGCGTCGAGGTACGGAATAAAGGAGTACAAGGAGTTGTCATCGGACATGTGCTCGAGCGTGAACAACATCCGAACGCCGATAAACTAAGTAAATGTCTTGTCGATATCGGGGAAGGGGAGCCAGTGCAAATTATTTGCGGGGCGCCGAACGTCGCAAAAGGACAAAAGGTTGCCGTTGCTAAAGTTGGTGCTGTATTGCCTGGCAACTTTAAAATTAAACGCGCGAAATTGCGCGGGGAAGAATCAAACGGCATGATTTGTTCGTTGCAAGAGCTTGGCGTGGAGTCGAAATTAGTACCGAAAGAATACGCCGATGGCATTTTCGTTTTCCCAAGCGATGCACCGGTCGGAGCGGATGCGCTACAACTCCTTTACTTGGATGACGAAGTGTTAGAACTTAGTTTAACACCAAACCGCGCCGATTGTTTAAGCATGATTGGCGTCGCTTATGAAGTGGCAGCGATTTTAGGAAGAAGCGTGAAGCTTCCGACCATCGAACTTCACGAAAACAATGAAAGTGTTCATGATTATATTTCTGTCCGCGTCGATGCACAAGAAGATAATCCTTTATATGCAGGGCGCATCGTGAAAAACGTAAAAATTGGCCCATCGCCTCTTTGGATGCAAGCGCGTTTAATGGCAGCTGGCATTCGACCGCACAACAATGTCGTCGATATTACGAACTACATTTTACTTGAATACGGCCAGCCGCTTCATGCGTTTGACTACGATCGCCTCGGCTCAAACGAAATTGTCGTTCGCCGTGCAAAAGCCGGTGAAACAATCGTGACGCTTGATGATGTAGAGCGCACGTTGACAGAAGATCATCTTGTCATTACGAACGGGAAAGATCCTGTCGCCTTAGCTGGTGTGATGGGCGGTGCCAATTCGGAAGTATGTGATGAAACAGTAAACGTATTTATTGAAGCTGCATATTTTAACGGGGCGACGATTCGCCAAGCGGTTAAAGATCATGGATTGCGCAGCGAGTCGAGCACACGGTTTGAAAAAGGCATTGATCCTGCGCGCACGAAAGAAGCGCTTGATCGCGCAGCTGCGTTGATGGCGGAATATGCTGGCGGAGAAGTCGTTGGCGGCGTTGTGGAAGTCAACACACTGACAAAAAAAGAAGTCGTCG
>NZ_MQAD01000014.1:0-25773 GCF_001996285.1 Anoxybacillus kestanbolensis
AAGCGGTAAGCCAACGGACTTTGACTCCGTGATGCGCTGGTTCGAATCCAGCTAGCCCAGCCATTTAATTATAATTTAACTTATACCGAGCCATTAGCTCAGTAGGTAGAGCATCTGACTTTTAATCAGAGGGTCGGAGGTTCGAGTCCTCCATGGCTCACCATGATGCGGGTGTGGCGGAATTGGCAGACGCACCAGACTTAGGATCTGGCGCCTCTGGCGTGGGGGTTCAAGTCCCTCCACCCGCATGATGCGGAAGTAGTTCAGTGGTAGAACACCACCTTGCCAAGGTGGGGGTCGCGGGTTCGAGTCCCGTCTTCCGCTCCAATATGCCATGCCGGGGTGGCGGAATTGGCAGACGCACAGGACTTAAAATCCTGCGGTAGGTGACTACCGTGCCGGTTCGAGTCCGGCCCTCGGCACTTCATATGCGCCCGTAGCTCAATTGGATAGAGCATCTGACTACGGATCAGAAGGTTAGGGGTTCGAATCCTCTCGGGCGCGCCATGTTTATATCATTATGAGGACGGGAAGTAGCTCAGCTTGGTAGAGCACATGGTTTGGGACCATGGGGTCGCAGGTTCGAATCCTGTCTTCCCGACCATTTTCAAGGGGCCTTAGCTCAGCTGGGAGAGCGCCTGCTTTGCACGCAGGAGGTCATCGGTTCGATCCCGATAGGCTCCACCATATATTTATAATGGCGGCGTAGCTCAGCTGGCTAGAGCGTACGGTTCATACCCGTAAGGTCGGGGGTTCGATTCCCTCCGCCGCTACTAGCTTAGGACCTTTAGCTCAGCTGGTTAGAGCAGACGGCTCATAACCGTCCGGTCGTAGGTTCGAGTCCTACAAGGTCCACCATGTTATATTATACGGAGGAGTACCCAAGTCTGGCTGAAGGGGTCGGTCTTGAAAACCGAGAGGCGTCGAAAGGCGCGCGGGGGTTCGAATCCCTCCTCCTCCGCCATATACAGTTTCATATCGCTTTATATTATGCCGGCTTAGCTCAATTGGTAGAGCAACTGACTTGTAATCAGTAGGTTGCGGGTTCAAGTCCTGCAGCCGGCATCATTGTGGCGGCTATGGCGAAGTGGTTAACGCACCAGATTGTGGCTCTGGCATTCGTGGGTTCGATTCCCACTAGTCGCCCCATAACATTTGCAAATTCAAATATGCGGGTGTAGTTTAGTGGTAAAACCTCAGCCTTCCAAGCTGATGTCGTGGGTTCGATTCCCATCACCCGCTTACGTGGGCCTATAGCTCAGCTGGTTAGAGCGCACGCCTGATAAGCGTGAGGTCGGTGGTTCAAGTCCACTTAGGCCCATTATAATCTTTATTTTCGTTCCGCAGTAGCTCAGTGGTAGAGCACTCGGCTGTTAACCGAGCGGTCGTAGGTTCGAATCCTACCTGCGGAGCCATTTGGAGAAGTACCCAAGTGGCTGAAGGGGACGGTTTGCTAAACCGTTAGGTCGCGTTTTGCGGCGCGCGGGTTCAAATCCCGCCTTCTCCGCCATTGCCACATATGGCCCGTTGGTCAAGTGGTTAAGACACCGCCCTTTCACGGCGGTAACACGGGTTCGAATCCCGTACGGGTCACTAGAAAAAGGGACATCTCTTAAGAAGAGATGTCCCTTTTGAATTATTTTATCAAAAAAATATACATATGTCGTGGACGAGGATCATAAGATGTAACCATCGAGTGTTCGCTACTTTTCATTGTTGTCGTCTTGCTTGTTTTGTTGCTTTTGAAGGGCAATGAGTACATCTTGAATATCGACTTTTCCGTCCTGATTTAAATCTGGAAGATTGCCTGGTGTGACAATAGCCATTTCTTTCTGTTTTGGTTTAAACACAAATGCAAACAGCATGAGAGCAACGATTAGCAGAAGTGCAATCGCATCAAATATATAGAAAATGGTTTTATAGTTGGACCAAAGTGTTTTACTTTTGCTACTTTTTTGTTGGCTGTCTGTAATGAATCGTTTGATTTCGGAGTGATTAGGGTAAATTCGTTCCACTGATTCGAATTTTTTTAACGCCTCGTCGTAATATCCGCCCCAATACAGTGTTAGCCCCTCTTGAAACAGGCGATCTGTATTGCTTACGATGTTTTCTGCACCTGCTTGTTTGACAAATTCTTTGACGGTGTTGACAGGGACTGCAAAATTAAAGCCTTGCACTTCTTGACCGTTGACGGTATCTCCACGGAACGTCAGTAGCCCGATAATCTCTCCATTTTCATTAATGACTGGCCCTCCGCTATTTCCGTGTGTAGCTGCAGCGTCAATTTGAATGACAGGGCTCCCTTGTTCAGTTTTTTTAGAAGCGGCAGAGATATGACCAGTGTTCATTGAGGAAACGAGTGAGGAATCAGGAGATAATAAATCGGAATCAGCAGCGGCAGGATAACCGATCACCCAAATGTTGTCTTGATTTTGTACGTCATCAGAATTTCCTAGTTTTAATGTAGGGAAATTTTTCCCCTCTATTTTTAATACAGCAACATCTTTTCCTTCGTTAATCGGTGCGCCATAGCTTTTAATTTCTCCATCGAGTACATCTCCACCAGGCAGTATTACTTTCAATCCTCTTTTGATGTCTACATATTGCGTATAATCAATCATATAATCGTATGCTGCGTTCACGTCTACTTGAAAATAATCGGCAATTCCTTGAACCATTTGTTTAAAAGCGGCGTACGCGATTTGTTCATCATCCATTTTAGAAAATTCGACAACGTGAGCGTTCGTCACGATATAACCATTTGAACTAATAATCGCACCAGAGCCGGATCCACCTATAATGGTTTGATTATTCATTTGTTGCAAGTAGTTTGAGACAGCTGGATTATCATCTACGAAGTCCCACTTGACGATGGCGTAGTCCACAATTCTGACAACAGCTGGTTTTGAATATTCAGCCAGCTTTTGAGCCTTGGTAATGTGAGAAGTATCTGGTTTGATATTCAGTAAGAAAAAAGAACTAATCACTAATGCCATTAATAGAACGCTTAAAGAAATTGCAATCATTGCTCTCCTCATATTCCATTCCCCCTGTATAAGTGATGAAAAGCCTCATTTTAACGAACTCATATATTGTATTCATCTATAAAGTTATTAGAACATAAAAAAAGAAAAAAACGCTACTCAACATGAGCAACGTCTTCTCCACTCATATCCATTTTATTTTTCCTCTCTAAAAATTTCTTGCCATACTCGCCATGTTGATGAATCGATGGGTGCTCAACTTGAACGGTGACGTGGGAAAGATTGTATCGTTCCTTTAACATTTCATTGATCGCCAAAATGACGCAAAATGGCTGAATGCGTTCATGAATGAGAACGTGTGCAGTTAAAGAATAATGATCGGTGGAAATAGACCAAATATGCAATTCATGTACATCTTCGACTCCTTCAACAGATAAAATATCCGCGCGAATGCGTTCGATATCAAATTCGTCCGGAACTGCGTCCATTAAAATAAAATACGACTCTCGAACAATTTTTGCCCCACCTACGAAGATAATGGTACCGATAACGACGCTGATGAGGGGATCAAATACATATAGACCTGTAAAGTAAATTAAAATAGCTGAAATGATAACACCGATGGAACTTAGTAAATCACCAATAAAGTGCCATAAAGCGCTTTTTACATTTAAATTTTCTTCTTCTTTCATGCTCTGGCTTAAAACGATTGTTAACACAAGATTAACGATAAATCCGACTGTTGCGATCGTTAACATGAAGGAAAATTGAATGGATTCGGGATGAATGAAACGACGGATTCCTTCGACGAAAATCCCCACCGCAATAACGACGAGTGCAAGCCCATTCAAAAATGAGGCAATAATTTCAAACCGTAAATAACCAAATGTAAATTTTTTATTTGGCGGACGAGAAGCTAAATAAAGGGCAATCATACTTAACCCTAATGCAATCACATCGGACGCCATGTGTGCTGAGTCTGACAATAAAGCAAGGGAATTTGATAAAATGCCCCCTATGACTTCCACAATCGTGAAAAAAGCGGTTAATAATAATGTCGTCCAAAGTGCTTTTTTTGATGTTGTCTGCACTTTTACATGCGGTAAATGATGAAAATCGTACATATAAACACCCCTTTATTATTTATAATAAATATAAAAAAATATAAAAAATAATTACTATAAAATATTCTATATAATTATCATTTGATAATCAAACGACAATTTTATGGACGTTCGTATTGATTTTCATTTCGCCACATTTAGCATGTGATTTGTTGAACATTGTCGAAAAATATCTTAATTTTCTTACAGGAATTTTACATGGCGTAGTGTAATATATCAGTACGGAGTGATTTTGTATCCCTTTAGGAAAGGAAGGATGAACATTTGCTAACGATGAGTCCAACCGATTTGCAGTTGCATTTATTTCACGAAGGAACGTTTTATGAAAGCTATCATTTATTCGGTGCACATCTTGTGAAACGAGACGGGAGAACGGAAACGCGTTTTTGTGTATGGGCCCCACATGCCAAAAAAGTTCGGCTTGTTGGGACATTTAACGATTGGAACGGAGAGGAGCATGAATTAACAAAAATAAACGATCAAGGAGTATGGATGATTGTTGTTCCAGAAAATTTAGAAGGACATTTATATAAATACGAAATTATAACAAAAGATGGACGCACTCTTCTTAAAGCAGATCCATATGCTTTTTATGCTGAAGAACGCCCCCATACAGCCTCTATTGTATATCAGTTGGATGGATACAAATGGAATGATCAAGCGTGGCAAAGAAAAAAGAAGCGAAAGCCTATTTATGAGCAACCGATGTTTATTTATGAAGTTCATTTCGGAACGTGGAAAAAGAAAGAAGATGGGCAATGTTATACATATGCGGAGATGGCAGATGAGTTAATTCCTTATGTTGTTGAGCATGGATTTACTCATATTGAACTGTTACCGCTTGTTGAGCATCCGCTCGATCGTTCATGGGGATATCAAGGAACGGGTTACTATGCTGCAACGAGTCGCTATGGGACGCCCCATGATCTTATGTATTTTATCGATCGCTGTCATCAAGAAGGAATCGGTGTTATTTTAGATTGGGTTCCGGGACATTTTTGTAAAGATGCACATGGGCTATATATGTTTGATGGCGAACCGACGTATGAATATGTGAATATGCAAGATCGGGAAAATATTGTTTGGGGAACAGCTAATTTCGATTTAGGGAAGCCAGAAGTGCACAGCTTTTTAATTTCGAATGCTTTGTTTTGGTTACAATATTATCATATTGACGGTTTTCGTGTAGATGCGGTGGCGAATATGCTTTATTGGCCAAATAGTGACGTATTACATCCAAATCCATATGCCATTTCATTTTTAAAAAAGTTAAACGAAGTTGTCTTTGCTTTTGATCCAAACGTATTAATGATTGCCGAAGATTCAACGGATTGGCCGAAAGTGACGGCACCGACGTACGACGGTGGATTAGGATTTAACTACAAATGGAATATGGGCTGGATGAATGATGTATTAACTTATATGGAAACGAGCATGCACGAAAGGAAACATATGCATCATAAAATGACGTTTTCGTTGTTGTATGCCTACACAGAAAATTTCATTTTGCCTTTATCTCACGATGAAGTGGTACATGGAAAAAAGTCACTATTAAATAAAATGCCGGGGGATTATTGGGATAAATTTGCTCAGCTCCGCTTGCTTTACGGTTATTTCATGACGCACCCAGGAAAAAAACTGTTGTTTATGGGTGGGGAGTTCGGACAGTTTGATGAATGGAAAGACCTAGAGCAACTTGATTGGATGTTATTTGATTTTGATATGCACCGAAAAATGGATAACTACGTGAAGTCTCTCACCCATTTTTATAAAAAACAAAAAGCATTATATGAATGTGATCACGATCCAGACGGTTTCGAATGGATTGATGTAAACAACGCTGAACAGAGTATTTTTTCTTTTATTCGGCGAGGAAAAAAAGAAGAAGATACGTTAATTATTGTTTGTAATTTTACAAACGTCACATATCATGATTACAAAGTTGGTGTACCGCTTCTTACATCGTATCGAGAAGTATTCAATAGTGACGATGTTACGTACGGAGGGACGGGGCACATAAACAAAAAATTGCTTGCGGCACGTGAACAACCATACCACGGGAAGCCGTATCATATTGAAATGACCATTCCGCCGTATGCTATAACAATTTTACGACCTACAAGAAAAAGAGAAGGGAAGGGAAACCATGGTACGAAAAAAGTGCGTCGCTATGCTACTCGCGGGGGGGCAAGGGAGTAGATTAAGCTCATTAACAAAAAATTTAGCTAAACCGGCTGTTCCGTTTGGAGGAAAGTATCGCATTATTGATTTTACACTAAGTAATTGTGCCAATTCTGGTATTGATACAGTTGGGGTACTCACCCAATATCAGCCGTTAGAGTTAAACACGTATATTGGCATTGGGAGCGAGTGGGATTTAGATCGGAAAAATGGTGGGGTAACCGTTCTTCCACCGTATGCTGAATCGTCGGAAATGAGATGGTATAAAGGGACAGCAAATGCGATTTATCAAAACTTAAACTATTTAAAGCAGTATGATCCAGAGTATGTGCTCATTCTTTCTGGCGATCATATTTACAAAATGAATTATGCAGATATGTTGCAATATCATATTGAAAAGAAGGCAGATGTGACGATTTCTGTTATTGAAGTACCGTGGGAAGAAGCGAGCCGTTTTGGAATTATGAATACAAATGAAGAGATGGAAATTGTCGAATTTGAAGAAAAGCCAGCACATCCGAAAAATAATTTAGCTTCGATGGGCATTTACATTTTTAAATGGTCGATTTTGAAAGAATATTTGGAAATGGATAATCGAAATGATCGCTCAAGTCATGATTTTGGCAAAGATATTATTCCTTTGTTAATTGATGAAAAAAAGCGACTCGTTGCTTATCCATTTAAAGGATATTGGAAAGATGTCGGAACGGTAAAAAGTTTATGGGAAGCAAATATGGACTTACTAGAAGATACCCCAGCGTTAAATTTATTTGATTATACGTGGCGTATTTATTCAGTGAATCCGAATGAACCGCCACAATATATTGCTCCGTATGCGCATGTGAAAGAGTCTTTAGTGAATGAAGGATGCATTGTTGAGGGGAATGTGGAGCATTCTGTTTTGTTTCAAGGGGTGTATGTTGCACAAGGTGCAACAGTAAAAGATTGCGTTGTTATGCCTAATGCTGTAATTGGTAAAAATGTATATATTGAAAAAGCGATTGTTCCACCAAACATGGAAATTCCCGATGGAACGTTCATTTGTGCCGATCAATTTGACGGGGAAGTCATTCTTGTGACAGAGGAGCTTTTGGGACATTTTTCAGAGAGAGAGGATGAGAAAGCGTGGGAAAATTAATGCTCGGGGTTATTGATGCAACGACATATAAGCGTGAAATGAATGATTTGACGCTTCAACGTTCTATTGCCGCTGTTCCGTTCGCTGGGCGCTATCGATTAATCGATTTTGTTTTATCAAATATGGTTAATTCAGGGATTGAAAGTGTCGCTATTTTCCCAAAATATCAATATCGTTCGTTAATGGATCATTTAGGTTCAGGTAAAAATTGGGATTTAAATCGAAAACGCGATGGCTTATTCTTTTTTCCTTCGCCAGATCTCCCGATTTCTCATATTGGATCATTTCGACATTTCCAGCAACATATCGATTATTTTTTGCGAAGTACACAAAAGTATGCCCTCATTTGCAATAGTTATACAGTATGTAACATCGATTATGAAGAAGTGCTGCGAAGACATATTGCTAATGGGTGCGACATTACACGCGTATGTCACCAAGGGCGATCGATTGACATGTTCATTTTAGAAACATCGTTGTTACTCGATTTGATTGCTAACCAACAAAGAAATCATTATCAAAGTATTGTGGATGTTGTTAATGATGAAACAAATGGGTTAACGGTGTGCGATTATGAATACGATGGATATGTTGCGATCATTGATAGTATTGAACGTTATTTTTATCATAGTTTAGAGCTTCTTCAACCAGAAATATGGAAGCAGTTGTTTTTGAAAGGAAGACCGATTTATACGAAAGTAAAAGACGAACCACCGACAAAATATACCTCACATGCTTTTGTGCGTAACGCAATGATTGCGAATGGATGCGTGATCGAAGGAGAAATTGAAAGTAGTATTATTTCAAGAGCTGTGAAAATCGGAAAAGGGACTGTCGTTCAAAATAGTGTCATTATGCAAAAAAGTCAAATTGGAGAGAACTGTCATCTTGAATATGTCATTGTTGATAAAGATGCCCGAATTGGCGATGGGGTGAAATTAATTGGGACACCGAAGGAGCCAATCGTCATTCGAAAAGGAACAATACAAGGAGCGCTGATGAAATCGTGAAAGTATTATTTGTCGTATCAGAATGTGTACCATTCGTAAAAACAGGCGGGTTAGCAGATGTGGCTGGTGCATTACCAAAAGAGTTGAAAAAGCTTGGGACAGATGTACGTGTCATGTTACCAAAGTATGGGTTAATTCCAGAACATATGCGAAAAAAAATGCATAAAATTGCTGAGCTTGTCGTTCGTGTTGGTTGGAGAAGACAATATTGTGGAATTGAACAATTAGAATATGAAGGAATTACATATTATTTCGTCGACAATGAGTATTACTTTAAGCGAGATTCATTATATGGACATTACGATGACGGCGAGCGTTTTTCATATTTTTGTCGCGCTGTACTCGATTCTCTTCCGGTCATTGATTTTCAACCGAATGTAATCCACTGCCATGATTGGCATACAGGTATGATTCCATTTTTATTGCGTGAAGAATATACGAACAATTCATTTTACGCACGAATGAAAACGGTATTTACGATTCATAATTTACAATTTCAAGGTATTTTCCCACGCGAAATTTTAGGGGACTTGCTGAATTTAAGCGACCGCTATTTTTCTATTGAGCATTTAGAGTTTTATGGAAACGTCAGTTTTATGAAAGGGGCGCTTGTCTCGGCGCATATGATTACAACGGTCAGTCCAACGTATAAAGAGGAAATTCAAACGCCATATTATGGTGAACGGCTCGACGGGTTATTGCGGGCGAGAAGTTCGCATCTAGTTGGCATTTTAAACGGAATTGACGATCAAATATACAATCCGAAAAAAGATCCGTATATTGCAGTGCCGTATGATGTAACGACAATTGCGCGAAAAAGCATTAACAAACGAGCTCTCCAACAACATTTTTCTTTGCCATCAGAAGAAGATGTCCCTGTCATTGCCATTGTGTCGCGGTTAACAAAGCAAAAAGGATTAGATTTAGTGAAATGTGTATTTCACGAAATAATAGCAGAAAACGTGCAAATGATCATTCTCGGAACAGGGGAATGGGAGTTCGAACATTTCTTTCATGATATGGCGATGACGTACCCTGATCGTGTGCGTGTATATATTGGTTTTTCAGAGCAGCTTGCACATCAAATTTATGCCGGTGCGGACATGTTTTTAATGCCGTCTCAATTTGAACCGTGCGGTCTCGGACAAATGATTGCTATGCGTTACGGGGCTGTGCCGATCGTTCGAGAAACAGGTGGATTAAACGATACGGTACAATCATTTAACGAATTTACGAAAGAAGGGACGGGATTTACGTTTAAAAACTTTAATGCGCATGATATGTTATATACGATTCAGCGCGCACGGTCATTTTATGAACAAAAAGAAATATGGGAGACAATTATGAAACAAGCAATGAACAAGGATTACAGCTGGGCACAATCGGCATTTAAATACAATCAACTATACGACGAATTAATGGCTGGGAGTGGCATCTATGTTCACGGATAAGGAAGAGTTTAAGCAAACGTTTTTGAAGCGATTAGAAATGATGTATGGAAAACGGTTTTGGGAATCCACTGTCCTGGATCAATACAATACGCTAGGGCATATGATTCGTGAGTACATTAGCAAACATTGGATCCAGACGAATGAACGATACCGTGCTGAACATAAAAAGCAAGTGTATTATTTGTCGATTGAATTTTTGCTAGGTCGCTTGTTGGGCAGCAATTTAATGAATCTTGGTATACGCGATGTCGTGGAGCAAGGATTAAAAGAGCTTGGCATTGAATTGGCTCGTATTGAAGAAGCGGAAATAGATGCAGGTCTCGGAAATGGAGGGCTTGGTCGATTAGCTGCTTGTTTTTTAGATTCTCTTGCTTCTCTTGACTTACCTGGACATGGGCAAGGTATTCGCTACAAGCACGGTTTATTTGATCAAAAAATTGTGAATGGTTATCAAGTGGAACTTCCAGAGCAATGGTTGCGTCATGGGAACGTTTGGGAAGTGAAAAAAGAAGATTTAGCGGTAGAGGTTAATTTCTGGGGGAAAGTGGAGTGCTACGAACAAAACGGTCGATTAACGTTTCGACATTATGATGTAGAAAAAGTGATGGCCGTTCCTTACGATATGCCGATCATCGGGTATGATACGACAACTGTCAACACGCTGCGACTATGGAGTGCGGAGCCAGCGAAGTTTCCTCTTCATAAACATGTCATGCAATATAAGCGAGAAACAGAAGCTATTTCGGAATTTTTGTATCCAGACGATACGAACGATGAAGGAAAAATTTTAAGGTTAAAACAGCAATATTTTCTTGTTGCTGCAAGCATTGGGAGCATTGTGCGCGACTATCGGCAACGATACGGACATTTACAACATTTCCATCGACACGTAGCGATTCATGTGAATGACACCCACCCAGTTCTAGCCATTCCAGAACTGATGCGAATTTTGTTAGATGAGGAAGGAATGGGATGGGATGAAGCGTGGCACATTACGACAAATACGATCTCTTATACAAATCATACAACATTATCTGAAGCGTTGGAAAAATGGCCTATTTACATTTTCCAACCGCTACTGCCGCGAATTTATATGATTGTGCAAGAAATTAATGAACGATTTTGTCGTGATTTATGGAATCGATATCCTGGCGATTGGAAAAGAATTGAGGAGATGGCGATTATTGCTCATGGGCTTGTGAAAATGGCCCATTTAGCGATTGTAGGGAGCTATAGTGTGAATGGGGTCGCGAAAATACATTCCGAAATTTTAAAGCATCGGGAAATGAAGTTATTTTACGAATACTTTCCAGAAAAATTTAATAACAAAACGAACGGGATTACCCATCGCCGTTGGCTGCTGAAAGCAAATCCGGAGCTTTCTTCTCTTATTACCGAAGCGATCGGAACGGAATGGATAAAGCAGCCTGAGCAGCTTATTCAGTTGAAAAAGTATGCAACTGATCATGCATTTCAAGAACGATTAGAAAAAGTGAAACATCACCATAAACAAAAGTTAGCTAAATATATTTACGAAAAAACAGGGGTGACTGTAGACGACTCATCGATTTTTGATGTGCAAGTGAAACGGTTACATGCGTATAAAAGACAGTTGTTAAATGTACTCCACATTATGCATTTATATAACCGATTAAAAGAAGATGAACATTTCGATATGTATCCACGTACGTTTATTTTTGGCGCGAAAGCATCGCCGGGATATCATTATGCGAAGCGGATTATTAAGTTAATCAATTCTGTTGCACAAAAGGTGAACAGCGACGAACAAATTAATGGGCGGTTAAAAGTTATTTTCTTAGAAAATTACCGTGTCTCATTGGCAGAAAAAATTTTTCCAGCCGCTGATGTAAGTGAGCAAATTTCGACGGCAAGCAAAGAAGCATCAGGGACCGGAAACATGAAATTTATGATGAATGGAGCTGTGACGATCGGAACGCTCGATGGGGCCAACATTGAAATTTTAGAACGTGTCGGTCATGACAATATGTTTATTTTTGGATTGACTGCAGAAGAAGTGTTGCACTATTATGCCAACGGTGGATATCATTCGTATGAATATTATCACCATGATCAACGGATTCATCAAGTTGTAAATCAGCTTGTGAATGGCTTTTTTCCAGATGCATATGATCACTTCGAGCCGATTTACGATTCGTTGCTTGCTCATAATGATCAATATTTTGTCCTACGGGATTTCGCATCGTATGCTGATGCACAACAACGATTGGGAGTAGCGTATGAAAATCGCCAAAAGTGGTTAGAAATGAGCGTGACGAACATCGCTTGTTCTGGATATTTTTCAAGTGACCGAACGATTGAAGAATACGCTCATGACATTTGGTGTATTCACTAACAATATTCACTAACAAAAAGTCAGTCCTGTAAGCATATGCTCACAGGACTTTCTTATGAAGTATAAGGATCTTTTTCATAAGCTGGAAGATCACCGAGTGGAGACATTAATTGTTCGTCATCGAGCATTTGTTCATATTGTTCATGTACAATGTTTGGATAAATCGTAATGCCCGTTCCATAAAGATCGGTTGCCGCAAATGTTTCAAACGGTTCGACGTAACCGATTTGTTCCTCAGCATCAATATACATGCGATCATAGTGTACCGTATCTTCTTGAACATCTGAAGGCGTTTCTGATGTACCGAAGCGAGCAACCTTTTGCCAACTATCTTCAGCATCGAAAGTTTCTACATCTTCATGAACGACAAATTCGCCAAATGGAGGAGACAAAATACTTTCTTCAATTGGGCGCTGTTGTGAAATAAATTGATCAGAGCTATGTTCTTTACAATATGTTGTCGTCGGGATGGCTTCGAGACGTTCGAACGGAATGGGTTTCCCGCATACTTTGCAAATACCGTATGTCCCATCTTCCATCGCTTGAAGTGCCCGTTCGATATCGTGAAGCTCTCGTTCTGTATGTTCGTTCAGCGCAATATCTTTTTCTCGTTCATATAATTCTGTGCCAGTATCAGCAGGATGATTGTCATAATTCGATAATTCGCCAACTGAATCATGATTAGATGTTCGGGTGAGACCGAAATGATCGTTTTGTTTCAACCGTTGCTCAATTTGTCGTTTTTCTTGCAATAAACGGTCACGTAAAGCAGATATATCCTGCACAATAAATTCCCTCCTTCAAGTTCTAACTACGCATAGTATGGACTAAAAAGAAAAAACCATAGCGTCAAGGCTATGGTTTTTCTTAACAATTATTGCATCCAATAATGAATAAATAGACCGACAACGAGTAAAAATCCGAACTGCGTATTCGTTTGAGCGGTCGCTTTCATGGCTGGCATCATGTCGATCGGTTTCGTTTTTCCAATAAACCCCTTCGTTGCTCGCCACGCTTTTGGGACACTGAAAAATACGAGCAATGTCCATGGCGAAATCGTTTTCGTAAAAACAAGTAACACAATCCATAAAAATGATGTGACAAACATGCCACCTAACAACCAAATGGCACGTTTTCTACCGAGTAAAATGGCTAACGTTTTTCGTCCGCTTTTTTTGTCTCCGTCTAAGTCGCGAATGTTATTGGCTAATAAAATAGCACCAACTAGAATAGAGATGGGAACAGAAACAAGAACAGGTGTTGATGTAATTGTGCCCGTTTGAATAAAAAATGAAATTAAAATAATGGTAAGACCCATGAAAAACCCTGCTGCTAATTCACCAAATGGGGTATAGGCGATCGGAACGGGCCCGCCTGTATAAAAATAGCCTGCTGCCATGCAAATGGTGCCGATCACAGCTAGCCACCAACTACTGTTGGCACAAATATAAACGCCAAGCAACATGGCGATAGCGAAAAAAGACCAAGCAAGCAGTAAAACTGTTTTTGGTGAGATGCCATCGCGGACAATCGCTCCACCAATTCCGACGGATTCAGGTGTATCGAGCCCTCGTTTATAGTCGTAATATTCATTAAACATATTTGTTGCTGCTTGGATAAATAATGAAGCAATGAGCATAGAAAAAAATAAAGGGAAGTGAATTGGCGTTTCATCTACTGCAAGCACAGTGCCGATGGAAACAGGAACGAACGCTGCAGTAAGCGTATGTGGACGCAATAATCGCCACCAAACGCGCCAGTCTCGTTTATAATGAACCGTTTGAGTATTTGAACGTACTGGTGTTGGCATACTATTCTTCTCCTTTAAGTAAAATGTCGTTCACAATAAGTTTAGGGAAGTGGGGAAAATGTGTCAATGTCTTGACGATATAAATTGTTTCCTATCTCTAAAAAACAATATTATAATGGAAAAGGGACAAAAAGTTTAAGTATAGGCGTGATAAAAGGTGGTTACTTTATATCAAAACAAAGTTATTGACCAATTGCGTCATGTATTAGGGAAAAAAGAGCATATGGTTAGTATTACCATAAGAATGGAACAAATCGATCCGCTTGCTTTTTTCTCTGCGGGTGAAACGTTATTTTATGGGCAACGCTTTTACTGGTCGGATTGCTTGCACGAACGAACATTTGTTGGACTTGGACGAGCTCAAGTTATAAAAAGCAAAGAAAAGACGAAAAAGCGGTTTCGTGACGTCGAACGAGAATGGAAACAAATTGTAGAAGGCGCTTTCATTGAAGGGCAAGGGCCACTGATGTTTGGAGGATTTGCCTTTGACCCGCTGAAACAGTCGGATGAACATTGGATTGAATTTCCTTCTGCCCAATTTGTTGTGCCTACATTTTTGCTAACAAAGCAACGAGATGAAATATGGTTAACAGTCAATGTTGTTCATGAATCGCTCAATCAGATTGAAGAAATGATCGATTCTTTATTTCACACACGTGATGAGAGCGATTGGCATCGTGCTCACATTGTGAAAAAAGAAGAAGTTGCTCGTGCCCAATGGCTCCGTGCCGTTCATTACGCGACAGATCTTATTCGAAATGATGCAATTGAGAAAGTTGTTTTAGCACGGAAGCTATTTCTTTCTTTTTCTGATCGAATTAACTGTTCTCAAGTGTTACACGAGCTTCATGAACAACAACCGATGAGCTACATTTTTGCTTTTGAAAATGGCTCTACTTGCTTCATCGGGGCTTCTCCGGAGCAACTTGTGAGAAAGAATGGGCATATGTGTGAAACAGCCTGTTTGGCGGGATCGATTCGCCGTGGACATACGGTGAAAGAAGATGAAGAGCTTGGACGTTGGTTGCTTCAAGACGATAAAAATCGCCGCGAGCATGCGTTTGTTGTCGATATGATTAAACAAGCAATGAATGAAGTATGTACGGAAGTTGTCATTCCGAACGAACCAACGCTTCTGAAAATGAGACATATTCAACATTTATATACGCCTGTTCAGGCGAAAGTGAAGGAAGGCGTCTCGATTTTTTCACTCGTTGAACGGCTTCATCCAACCCCTGCGCTCGGGGGATTTCCGAAAGAAAAGGCGGTACAGACGATTCGGGAGATTGAGCCGCTTGATCGTGGATGGTATGCCGCTCCGATTGGTTGGGTTGATGCGAACGGAAACGGAGAGTTTGCTGTTGCGATTCGTTCGGCATTGCTTGAAGACAATAAAGCACATTTGTTTGCAGGATGTGGCATTGTCGCCCATTCTGATCCACATAATGAATACGAGGAAACGAATGTAAAGTTTAAACCGATGTTATCAGCGTTAGGGGGGGATGGAGATGAATGAAATGACAGCGTATGTCACAGCTTTCGTTGAGCAACTAGCTCATATGGGAGTACAACAAGTAGTCATTAGTCCTGGTTCTCGCTCCACTCCTCTAGCGATGGTTATGGCTGAACATCCAACGTTAAATATTCATGTTCATATTGATGAACGTTCCGCTGCTTTTTTCGCATTGGGCATGGCGAAGGCTTCTGGAGAGCCAGTTGCTCTTGTTTGTACATCAGGGACAGCAGTAGCAAATTATTATCCAGCAATCGTTGAAGCTTATTATGCACGTGTCCCACTCGTTGTGATTACGGCTGATCGCCCTCATGAACTGCGTGATGTTGGCGCCCCACAAGCAATTAACCAGTTGCATATGTATGGTTCATATGTAAAATGGTTTGTTGATATGGCGCTTCCAGAAGGAAATGAGCGAATGCTTCGTTATGCCGAAATGGTCGCTGCTCGCGCGGTATACGTTGCATCGTCTGTCCCAAAAGGACCGGTTCATATTAACGTACCGTTGCGCGAACCACTCGTTCCGATGATCGATGAGTCGCTGTTTTTGCCATCTTCTCCAACTCGCATCGTGTATAAAGGAAATAAGCATCTTTGTGAAGAGATGATCGATGAGTTGTACGCGGAGTTGAGCGGTGTCGAAAAAGGGGTCATTATATGCGGAGATTTGCATATCGAAGGTTTTTCTGAGGCAGTTGTGAAGTTAGCGGAAGCATTGCAATACCCTATTTTAGCAGATCCTCTCTCTCCATTGCGGACAGGTACACACGAGAAACGATGTATTATTGAATCGTATGATGCGATGTTAAAAAATGAAACGTTTGCGGATAAGTTCGTTCCAGATGTCGTTATTCGGTTCGGAGCGATGCCTGTATCGAAATCGCTTTATGTTTGGTTGCAGAAGCATAAACAAGTAAAACAAATAGTTGTCGATGAAGCGGGACAATGGCGCGATCCAACGTTGTCGCTTCAAGTACTGATAGAAGCAAATGAGGTTCAATTTTGTTATGATTTAGCGCAACGTGCTTCACATTCTTTTCGTTCGTCACAATGGATGAGCAAGTGGCAATACATGAATGAACGTGCAAAACACATTTTGTTAAAAGCAGAAGAAGAAACGAGCATGTTTGAAGGGAAAATATTTATTGAACTTGCCAACCTATTGCCAGACAAAGCAACACTCTACGTTGGCAACAGTATGCCTATTCGTGATGCGGATACGTTTTTTATGTCATCGAATAAACGAATCCGTTTACTCGCGAATCGAGGAGCAAATGGCATTGATGGAGTTGTATCTAGTGCTCTTGGGGCAAGTTACGTTTCCCAACCACTTGTGTTAGTGATTGGCGACTTGTCATTTTATCATGATTTAAACGGTTTGTTGGCAGCGAAATTACAACAGCTACATGCGACAATCATCGTGCTAAACAATAACGGCGGAGGTATTTTCTCTTTCTTACCGCAAGCGAATGAACCAAAGCATTTCGAACGGTTATTTGGTACGCCGACACATTTATCATTTCAGCATGCTGTTGACATGTATAATGGGCATTATGAAAAAGTAGAGACGTGGGAACATTTTCGACGAGCGATGACGGACGCTCTTTCACGCCCGACATTAAACGTCATTGAAGTTCCGACATCACGTGAATATAATGTCAAAATCTATCGGAAATTGTGGAAAGATGTTTCCCAGGAAATGTCCAACTTGTTGAATAAAGGGGAATGAACATGAAGTTTGTCGTTCGAGGACAAACGTATTATGTGGAAATGTACGGTAATGGACAACCGCTGTTGTTACTACACGGATTTACAGGCAGCTGTCAAACGTGGCATCCGTTTATTTCAACGTGGAGCCAACATATGCAGTGCATCGCCATTGACATTCTCGGTCACGGACGAACGGATGCTCCTTCAGCTGTACAGCGATATGACATCGAGATCGTCGCAAAAGATATTGCTACGTTATTGGAGCAATTAGAAATAAAAAAAGCGCATGTATTAGGATATTCCATGGGGGGAAGACTTGCGCTCACATTTGCGGTTCTTTATCCGCAGTATGTTCAAACGCTCATATTAGAAAGTAGCTCTCCCGGTCTAAAAACAGAAAAAGAAAGAATGAAACGTCGCGAAGAAGACGAGCGATTAGCACAATTTATTGAAAAACATGGCGTCGCTTCATTTGTCGATCGCTGGGAGAACATTCCGTTATTTTCTTCTCTTCAACGGTTACCAAAAAGTGTGCAACAACGGCTCCGTGAAGAACGGTTACAGCATACAGCGATTGGACTAGCTAACAGTTTACGTGGGATGGGGACAGGCGCACAACCTTCTTGGTGGGGGGCATTGCATCAATTACATATGCCGGCATTGTTGATTTGTGGAGAAGACGATGAAAAGTTTTGTCGAATTGCGTCAGAAATGGTACAATTATTACCAAACGGAACGCTCATTGCCGTTCCGCAAGCTGGACACGTTGTGCATATGGAGCAGCGTGAGCGGTTTGGTACGCTTGTTCAACAATTTGTGCTAAGAGGAGGTTTATTGCATGGCGATTGAATGGATAAAAGAGAGGGAATATGAAGATATTTTGTACGAAACGTATAACGGCATTGCAAAAATCACAATTAATCGTCCTGAAGTACATAATGCGTTTCGTCCAAAAACAGTAATGGAATTAATTGATGCGTTTGCATACGCACGTGACGACTCCAATATTGGTGTCATCATTTTAACAGGTGCAGGCGGCAAAGCGTTTTGTTCGGGTGGCGACCAAAAAGTGCGTGGACATGGTGGATATGTGGGGGATGATCAAATTCCGCGCTTAAACGTATTAGACTTGCAACGTTTAATTCGTGTCATTCCGAAGCCGGTTATTGCGATGGTTGCAGGTTATGCGATCGGCGGCGGCCACGTGTTACATGTTGTTTGTGACTTAACGATTGCAGCAGATAACGCGATTTTTGGTCAAACAGGTCCGAAAGTCGGTAGCTTTGATGGAGGATATGGAGCCGGCTATTTAGCGCGCATTGTCGGTCATAAAAAAGCGCGTGAAATTTGGTATTTATGTCGCCAATACAATGCCCAAGAGGCGCTAGAAATGGGACTAGTGAATAAAGTTGTTCCGCTTGAACAGCTAGAGGAAGAAACGGTGAAATGGGCGGAAGAAATTTTAGAAAAAAGCCCGACAGCGATTCGCTTCTTAAAAGCTGCGTTCAACGCTGATACTGATGGATTGGCAGGCATTCAACAACTGGCTGGAGATGCAACGCTTCTTTACTATACAACGGATGAAGCTAAGGAAGGACGCGATGCGTTTAAAGAAAAGAGAAAACCGGACTTCAAGCAGTTCCCGCGTTTTCCATAAAAATAACACAGCTTGATGTGCATACATCAAGCTGTTTTTTTGAAGGTGGTGTGAAGATGATTCCAAATTGGTTACGTCAACGTGCACATTTAACTCCGAATCGTGTAGCGTTACACGACGACACACAAGCGATTTCATTTGCAGAACTTCATGATCGGACAGTAAAACGGGCAAGGCAATTTGTTTATCTCGGTGTAAAAAAAGGCGACATTGTAGCTATCTTAATGAAAAATAGTATACATATGGTCGAAGTCATTCATGCGCTTCATTATATCGGAGCGATTGTTTTGTTACAAAATGTACGCTTATCGATAGAAGAAATAAAGTGGCAGTTGGATCATAGTGGGGCGCGTTTCGTCATTTGTGATGAGCCATTTCCAGACGAACGAGTAATTGAATGGAATGAATTTATAAAACTCCGAGAACGAGATGGAGAATGGCAAACGATGTACCATCTTGATGATGTAGCAACCATTATGTATACATCAGGGACGACAGGAAAGCCAAAAGGAGTTATGCAAACATATGGGAATCATTGGTGGAGTGCGATTGGCTCCGCTTTAAATCTTGGCTTGCATGAAAATGATTGTTGGCTTGCGGCTGTTCCCTTTTTTCATGTTAGTGGTTTGTCGATTTTAATGCGGAGCGTCATTTATGGCATGAGTGTTTATATTATGTCATCATTTGACGCGAAACGTAGCAATGAGCTTATTTTGCAAGGGAAAGTTACGATGATGTCCGCTGTCAGCACCATGGTGCAACAAATAATTCAGCAACTCAAGCAGCCGTATCCTTCGTCATTTCGTTGTATGCTCGTTGGAGGAGGACCTGTTTCGCAACCATTATTGCAGTCGTGTGCTAATTGGAATATACCTGTATATCAAACATATGGTATGACAGAAACTGCTTCTCAAGTGGCTACATTACCTCCAGATGCTCGTCATAAACATGGCTCAGCAGGAAAGCCGCTTTTTCATATGAACATTCGGATTGAAAAAGACGGGGAAATCATGCATGCAAATGAAGCGGGAGAAATTGTTGTCAAAGGCCCGAGCGTGATGAAAGGATATTGGCGAAATGAGCAGGCGACGGCCGCTGTTTTAAAAGACGGTTGGTTATATACCGGGGACATCGGATATATTGATGAAGAAGGATTTTTATATGTGCTCGATCGTCGCTCGGATTTAATTATTTCCGGTGGTGAAAACGTATATCCAGCTGAAATTGAATCCGTACTTTTGCAACATGAAGTTGTCAAAGAAGCGGGAGTGGTCGGTGTAGCAGATGAAACATGGGGACAAGTGCCATATGCGTTCGTTGTGTTAAATGATGAACACATAACAGAAGAGCAATTAAAGCAATTTTGTATGAATAAACTCGCAAAATATAAAGTGCCAAAACGAATTCAAGTTGTTGACCATTTGCCGCGCAACGCTGCGAACAAGCTGATGCGTCATGAGCTAAAAAAATGGGTCGAGGAGGCGTAAAAAGCCTCCTCTCATTGATATCCTTTCGCTGTTTCTTTCGTAATTTTTTCTTTAAACAGTTTATAACTCCAAAGTTGATAGCCTACGACGATCGGTACCATAACGATGGCGACGCCGAGCATAATTTTTAAGTTCAATTCGCTTCCTGCTGCTTCAAAAAGCGTTGTGCTATATTCATCGTTGATGCGCGAAGGAAGCATGTTTGGGAACATACCGATAAAGCCTGTTGCCATAAGTGTGAAAATAGTTAAGCAAATGTTTGCAAATGCAAGCCCGATTCGTTTTTGCCATACGAACAATAACATAAGCAACGCACATACGAAAGTAAGGGCAGGTACGATCCAAAGAATCGGAGCTTTCGTAAAGTTATCAAATAGTGTTGTCCGATTGCTTGTCGCAACAAAGAAAAGAGATAGTACGACAGCAGCGACAACAGAAGCTGGCCGTGCAATTTGATATGCTCGTTGTGCCACATCACCAACAGTTTTAATCATAATCCATAAAGCGCCAGATACAATGAATAAGCTTGTGAACAACAATCCACCTAATAGCCCGTATGGATGTAGCAAGCCGAGAAATGTTCCTTCATACCCCGAAGGTCCGATTTTTAAACCGTAAAATAAATTAGCAAAGGCGACACCAAATAAAAGTGCTAAGGCAACACTACTAATTGTAAATGCCCACTTCCAACTTGTTTGCCAACGTTTCGACTCGTCTTTATGCATAAATTCTAATCCTGCTGCTCGGAAAAAGAGAGCGAATAAAATAAGCATCATTGGCGTATATAAGAAGCTAAATAAGTCAGCGTAAACAGCTGGAAACGCAGCAAATGTAGCTCCGCCCGCTGTAATTAACCATACTTCATTGCCACCCCAAAACGGTCCAACCGCTTCTTGTAGTTGATTTCGCTCTTGACGGTTTTTCGCTAAAAACGGAAACAACATGCCTGTACCGAGCGTATATCCATCTAACACAAAGTATATCGTCCAAATAAGTCCCCATAGACCAAACCAAATGATCGCAACTATTTCATGAGACATGTTGCATTTCCCCACCTTTCGTAGCTGTGGATGCATACGGTCCTTTTTTCGCATATTTCAACATTAAGTACACGTCAGCAATAAGCAAAATCGTATAAAACACGACTAAGCTGACGAGCGAGAAAAGGATTTGTGAGAGCGAAATTGGCGATACTGCCTCAGCTGTACGCATGAGACCATAAACAGTCCACGGTTGACGTCCGACTTCCGCAACGACCCAGCCAGCGTTGATAGCGATATACGGAAGCAATACGGAATACATCACAAGTTTTAAGAAACGTCGTGATTCCACTAATTTGTTTTTGCGATATAAGTAAAATCCGTACCAAAATAGAGCGACAAAATATAAACCGAGCGCCACCATTAAACGAAATGAATAAAAGACGATGTTAACATTTGGACGTTCATCTTTTGGAATTTGATCAAATCCAACGACTTTTCCATCAAACGAATGCGTATAAAAGTAACTTCCGAGCTTCGGAATCGTTAAAAATTCAACGATATTTCGTTCGTTTTTTGGATCCGGAATTTGAATAATATGAAAAGGTAACCCCTCTTTCGTTTCCCAAACAGCTTCTAGTGCTGCTCCTTTAGCAGGCTGCATCTTTGCCGCAAACGATGCTGATTTATGACCGATAAATGGTGTTGCTGTTGTCGCGATAAGACCTAGAATAAGTGCATACTTAAACGATTTTTCGAAAAATACGACATGCTGCTTACGCAACAAATGCCATGCGCTAACAGCCATCACAAAAAACGCTCCAACAATATAACAGCTAACGATTGTGTGCACAAACATATGCCATGCATATGGATTTGTTACCACTTCCCAAAAGTTTTGTAGTTCGATGCGACCGTTTCTCTCAATATACCCGACCGGATTTTGCATAAACCCGTTTGCTGTAATAATCCAAAGTGCTGAAATGTTTGTACCGAGCGCAACCATCCAAATCGAAAACGCACGAAGTTTTGGTGAAATTTTATCCTTCCCAAATAGCCAAATCCCCATAAATGTTGATTCTAAAAAGAAAGCAACGAGCGCTTCAATGGCGAGCGGAGATCCGAAAATATCCCCCATATATTTCGAATACTCAGACCAGTTTGTACCAAATTGAAATTCCATCGTAATGCCTGTGACTACGCCAAGGACGAAGTTAATAGCAAACAATTTCCCCCAAAAATCTGCCATTTGTCGATAAAGCGGATTTTTTGTTCGTACATGTTGTGTTTCCATCCATGCAATTAAAACAATAAGACCAATGGTCAAC
The DNA here is from genome assembly GCF_001996285.1 of Anoxybacillus kestanbolensis. Lineage (NCBI taxonomy): Bacteria > Bacillati > Bacillota > Bacilli > Caryophanales > Anoxybacillaceae > Anoxybacillus > Anoxybacillus kestanbolensis. The sequence continues at coordinate 22,748 of NZ_MQAD01000014.1, forward strand.
GGGACGAATAAAAAATGATAGAAAACAGTAATGGCAAATTGAAAACGGCTTAACAAAAGTACATCGCTCATATATCCCCCTCCAACGATACAAAATGTTTTTTTACTATGTATAAGAGTAACCCTAAGACGTGAAGAAGCGGTGAGGGAAATGTTGCAAAGCTGTGACGATAATTTAAAAAAAATGTGTCTATTTACTATGATTAACATGAAAAAGAGGAAAACCTCCTTGCAATGGGCAAGGAGGTTATTTTCACTCGTTTGGTTGGAACGTTTTACAGTCTGTTTCTGTCGAGCTCGTCGCTGTGGAGCCAGCATGGCTTACGACATAGATTGCGTCTGCACTACATCGATTGCCTTGCGACCAAAACTGACAGTTTTGCACCTCACAAAGTACATCTTTTGCCACAACCATTCCCTCCTTTCTTTATGCTGATGTTAGTGTAGACAAAACATTGGCAAGACATAACATGAAAAAATGAGCAAAAATAATGAGAATTTTTATCATTATATGTTGACATAGATAATCATTCTCAATTAGAATGAAATTGTGCAAGATAAGACAAAAAATTCGGAGGGAGTTATATGTCATCATTATTAGTTGTTGGAGCAGATCATTTAGGAAACATTACCGATAAATTAAAAAACTCAGGATTTCAGGAGATTATTCATTTAGATGGTCGAAAAGTGAATATGGTGAAGCGACAAATTCCAGAGCATGTCGATATCGTATTTGTCATGACGGATTACATTAACCACAATTTAGCAAAGGTCATTAAACAAAAAGCAAAAGATCAACATAAGCCGATTTATTTTGTAAAGCGTTCATGGAGCTCGATCCAAACGGTTATTCAACAAATGGGGGATGAACTAAGGGGGAGATGACGTTGTGGCAACCGTTTTTAAATGAAGTATTAACTTATCATTACAGCATATTTCCACCTCATCGTTCATCACTTACGTTGCTAAAAGGAATTGAACGGGCAACATCATCGTTTCCGATCGCTTCTTGTGACTCTCCTGTTACATATTATAAAACGATAGCGCAAATGACGGATTACTTGCTTCGCTTTGTTGCGAACGATCAGTCGTTTGTTCATATATTTGACGAGCGTGCAGCATTTATAACTGCATCTTGTACGTCTGAAACATGCGTTGTCCCATCATGTATGAATGTTTTCATTTTTGATTGCACCCCATCATTGCACGTATGTCGCCAATTTGAAGAGCGGTTCGGACAAAAACCGAGAGCAGTACGAATGTATTACGTCATGAAAAATCGTTTATTTCACGTCGTATTGAAAAACGAAGCATATTTTACACACTTATTATAAAAAACCGGGCGACTACCCGGTTTTTTACAATTCATCAAACCCGTTCACATCGGTTGTTTTCGTATATGAACGTGGACGGGCTTCAAAAAAGTCGGTTTTGCCTAAGTTCACATTTTCATCGCTAAAGACGCGAATCCAAGGCATGCTATTTTCATCCGCGTCATAGCGATCGTCTAATCCAAGCATGCGCAACCGTTTATTTCCAAGGTACTCAATATATTTTTCCATTTCGATGACGTCAATGCCATCAATATCGCGCAACACAAAGCGCGACCATTCTGTTTCGTAACGAATGGCTTCGTCGATATAGTCATATATCCACGCAGAAAACGCTCCATTTTCATCAATTTGTGGATTTTCCCATAACACTGCGCGTACAAGTTGAGAAATAAAGTAACTGTGGCATAGCTCATCTTTATTAATATAACTAATCATCGTTGATGTTTTGAGCATTTTTTGGTTTCTTGCCAAATTGTAAAAAAAGGCAAACCCAGAATAAAAATTAATCCCCTCTAAGACGAGCGAAGCGACGAGCGCGCGGCAAAACGTCTCCACCGTTGGTTGCTCGCGAAATGCTTCATATACGCGAATGACGTGTTCATTTCGCTTATAAATGTGCGGATTTGTTCGTGCCATTTCAAACGCACGATGTTGCTCGGATAATTTTTCGATCGAAGCAAGAACGTACGAGTACGATTGATTATGAACGACTTCTTGCTGTTCGATAATCGAAAAAATTGCTTTGACGCTCGGATCGGTAATGTATTCTTTCATCGCCCCAATAAAATTTGGTTGAACAGAATCTAAAATTGAAAGCAAGCCGATAATGTGTAAAAATGCATCCCGTTCCCGTTCACTTAACGCATGCCATTGTTTAATATCATCTGACATATTAATTTCAAACGGCGTCCAAAAGTTGCCGAGCAACATTTTGTATATATCGTAAAAATGGCTATATTTAATATCGTTCCAGTTTAAAATGCCGCTTGCTTTTCCATTGATAATGCTCGTTGCTTTATTTGGATGCGACGGTTCCAACAATTTTACTTTCGTCAATAACAAAACGGTCAACCTCCTCTAGTAGCTGTTGTACGAATACAGTCGGTAAGTGTTGTTGATGGGCGCGCGGTGATTGTTCAATTTTTAACGTGCCGAGCACAGTTGTCACTTTTCGTAAATGGTACTCCATTTCATCGACAGCACGGCAATAGTATGGCCACATTTGATCTCCTGTGCCAAACAGCGCAACAGGAGGCAAAGGAAGATTTCGTTCTTTGATAAGAAAACGAAGTAGCTTCCTCATTTCATCTGGAAGTTGTCCATTTCCCCATGTATATGAACCGAATAAAAGAAGATGCGCCTCATGAATGAGCGATTCGATCGCAAATATATGTTCAATATCGATCGTTTTCACCGCATGTCCGTATGAGCAAAAAGCTTCTTCAATTAACAAGGCGACTTCTTTTGTGTTTCCCGTTTTTGATGTATAGCAAATAAGCACGTTCATTTTTCGCCCGTTACAGAAAACTTACAAGACTTTATAAGAAACTTATAAAAGTCTATGTTTCCTTCCTTGTTCATCGCGCCCGATTTCGCGAAAAGCTACTCTCGTTTCTTTGACGCTCCGAAGTCAAGTTTCTTGATGTTTTCCGTTTTTCTGTAACGGTATTCACCTCCCTCTGTTTCAACTTTA